>CAZYSW010000903.1:241-1855 GCA_964650105.1 uncultured Nannocystaceae bacterium | reverse complement strand
AAGCGGCGTCCCTGGCGTCCCTGGGGTCGGGGTTCAGAAGGGTTGCTTGACGTTCTCGAGCCGGGGCGGGCGCGTATCGGCCTCGCGCCAGGCGGAGCCCGGTCCGCCCAGCTCGCGCTTGGAGAGGAAGTCGGCCCGGACCGCGCGCGACACGAGCGATGCGGGACCGATCACGAGCAGGTAGATCAGGCCCAGCAGGGCGAGCGTCTGCACCTCGGCGAAGCAGGCGACGATCTGCAACCAGCCCTCGCGCAGCCCGCTCATCGACGAATGTCCCCGCCCCCTCGCCGCCGCTCCTCGCGGCCGGCTCCTCGATCGGTCGTCGCATCCAGTCGGAGGTGGGCCGGGTCGGGCCCGAGGTGACGGCACCCGAATCGCCGGATCTCCGAAGAGCGCGGAAGGATACCCGCACCGGCGCGGGCGAACACCGGCGCAGCGAGACGAGCTCTCGCTCCGCCTTCCCTTCGGGGAGATGGAGAATCCATGTCGTCCGGCTCAGGTGATTTCCCGATCTTTCGCCACCGTTCGAGCCCTCGAGCCCACTTCCTGAAGCTGCGTCGAGGGAAATCGGCTTCCTACGTGGAATCGGTCTTCCCAAGCGAGGAATGCTCTTACACACTGTGCGCCGCCTGGGTGCCACCCCCTACGACCTCGGGTGCGGCGTACCCTTCGGTGGCGGCACCGGGCCCGGGCGAGCGGTCGACGCCCGAGTCGGAGAAGGCGAGGAGATGGCGCAGTCCTATCGGATGCTCGTGATCGACGACGACCCCGGGTTGCGGGACTACCTCGAGGCCCTCGCGTCGAGCCGCGGCTACCAGGTCTTCACGGCCGCGACCGGCGAGGAGGCGATCAAGTCGCTGGACCAGACCCGTCCCGACCTGATCACGCTCGATCTGGTGTTGCCCGGGATGGATGGCCTCGAGACGCTGCGCCAGATCAAGGAACGCCTTCCCGACGTGCCGGTCGTGATGCTCTCGGGCCACGGCCAGGCGCGCAACATCGTCGAGGCGATGAAGCTCGGCGCGTCCGACTTCCTGCGCAAGCCGTTCGAGGTCGAGGAGCTCGAGGTCGCCGTCCAGAAGGCGCTCGAGAAGCGGGCCCTGCGCAAGGAAGTGGAGGAGCTGCGCGGGCGCGTCCGCTCCGAGACCGAGCTGCTCATGTTGTGCGGCGACGACCCCAAGATGAAGGAGGTCCGCGACATCATCGAGCAGGTCGCCGACACCGACATCACCGTGCTCGTGCGCGGCGAGAGCGGCACCGGCAAGGAGCTGGTCGCGCGCGCGCTGCACCGGCTGTCGAACCGTGCGGACCGCCCCTTCGTCAAGGTGAACTGCGCGGCGCTGCCCTCCGAGCTGCTCGAGAGCGAGCTGTTCGGCTTCGAGAAGGGCGCGTTCACCGGCGCGCAGCGGCGCAAGCTCGGCAAGTTCGAGTACGCGAACCACGGCACGATCTTCCTGGACGAGATCAGCGAGATGCACCCGGCCCTGCAGGCCAAGCTGCTGCAGGTGCTCCAGGACGGCGAGTTCTCGCGGCTGGGTGGAGAGAGCGACGTGCGGGTCGACACGCGCGTGATCGCCGCGACGAACCGCAACCTCGAGCAGGCGGTCGCCGACG
>CAZYSW010000903.1:0-231 GCA_964650105.1 uncultured Nannocystaceae bacterium | reverse complement strand
AACGTCGT
Source organism: uncultured Nannocystaceae bacterium (assembly GCA_964650105.1). Classification (GTDB taxonomy): domain Bacteria; phylum Myxococcota_A; class Polyangia; order Nannocystales; family Nannocystaceae; genus CAZYSW01. The sequence continues at coordinate 223 of CAZYSW010000903.1, read as the reverse complement.
GACCGTGCACCTCCCGGCGCTGCGCGACCGCAAGGACGCGATCCCGCTGCTCGTCGAGCACTTCCTCGACATGTACAACGCGCAGTACGGGAAGAACCTGAAGCAGCTCTCGCCGCGCACCCTCGAGGTGTTCCATTCCTATCACTGGCCCGGCAACGTGCGCGAGCTCGAGAACATGGTGAAGCGCATGGTGGTGCTGGGCAGCGAGACCACCGTGCTGGAG
>CAZYSW010000902.1:0-1858 GCA_964650105.1 uncultured Nannocystaceae bacterium | reverse complement strand
GGAGGGCTACGACCAGGGGCTGCGCGACGCCGCGTCCGTGTCGAGGTCGGAGGCCACGGTCAAGGCCGAGGCGCTGCGAGAGGCGGTCCGCGCCATGCGCGCTGCTTGGGATGGGTCGTGGAACCTGCGCGACCCCAGGGACCCGGAAGTGGCCTACAGCGTTGACCGATGGCTGGAAGTCAGCGCCGACCGCATCGAGAAGGGGGAGGGTCGTGGCTGAGCGCACACCGCCTACCGCAGCGATCAAGCAGGCGTGGATCGTGGGGCACCCCTTTCGCGCGACCACGACGGTCGAGGAGCGAGAGGCCGAGTTCGACCGCTGGTTGGCCGAGGTCCGCCGCGAGGCCGAGGCGCGAGGGTACGAGGCGGGATACCGGCGCGGCTACCGCGACCGCCGCCTCGAGAAGAGTTTCAACCCCCACCAGGAGGAGACGGCATGACCACCTACACCCCGCCCGACGAGGCCGTGCAGGCTGCGGCGAAGGTGATCCTCGAGAACTCCGATGAGCCCGGCTGGTCGGCGGTCGTCATCGCTCGCGCCGCCCTCGCCGCCGCTGGTCCGATCATCGCCGCGGAGACGGGGGAGCGTATCGCCCGAGAGATCGAGGACTTCGAGCCCGAGGACCGCGCACTCGTCCACATGCCCGACTGGCGCGAGGCGATGTACGACGCCGCCCGCATCGCCCGAAGGGAGGTCGATCGTGGCTAGCAACGACGTTTGCGAGCACCAGAACACGAACTACTTGCGGATGATGTCCGAGCGTGACGCCCTTCGCGACGTGGTTCGAGAGTTGGACGCGGTGATGCATCATCACGCCGAACGCGCCGATGCCGCCGAAGCGGAGGTCGAGCGGCTGCGGGAGGGGATCTTCGCGGCGGCCACGGTGCTGAATCGCGAGTTCTATCGCCTACCGGCGACCTGGGTCGGGCGCCTTGCCGCGGACCTCCGCGCACTCCTGGCAGGGTCGGGTGGGCAGTCGAGTGAGGACGAGCGCGCATGGCTCAACGCCGACCCCCGAAAGGCCGCGGAGAATCTTCGCGCCGTCGTGGGTGCAGGTGAGCAGCCGGGCGAGGTCGATGGCTACTGCACCTGCCACGACGACCAGAAGGGGCGCACGCGCGACTGTGGCGTGAAGGCTCACCGCGAGGCTGGCCGCCCCGCCCCGGTGGCCCTCGACAGCGGCAATGCTCATGAACCGGGCGATGACGAGCACACGCCTGGCGTAAATGTCACACAACCGGCGATCCCCGACAGCACGGACGTGCTGCGCGAGGCCGAGGCCGCGCTCATCCGGGCGACGAAGGGCGACGACCCGACGGCCTGGGCGGGGACCGGCTGGTGGCACGTTCACCGACTCCTCGCCGCCGTGGGCCCGCTGGCCGAGCGGACTGTGGGAGAGCGCGTCGCCCGAGAGATCGAGCGGCTGGGCGATGCGCTCGTCGACGACCCTGACCGGGCCGCGCTCGAACTGCTCATCGAGGACGCCGCCAGCATCGCCCGAGGGGAGGGGTCGTGATGGTGCGCCTGTTCTGGCACGTCTGGCGACGCGGCCACTCCGTGAGTGTCAACCGGGGCATCACGGTGCCCGCGTTCGACCCGACCGCTAAGGGCTGGTTGTACCGATGCGACTGCGGACTGCTGGTAGCCCGATGACCGCCCGCGAGACAACCCTCGGAGCCCTGACCGCTGCGGACCTGGGGAAGCGGGTGCGGGTAGGGGGCGGTAAGCGGTTCACGCTCGGGGGGGTCCTGCACAGCGACGGCGGGACGATCACCTATATCGATGAGCCACCCTGGAGCCACCCGCACAGCCCTTCCAGCACGCCCGTGACCGTGTACGACGAGGAGGAAGCATGAG
>CAZYSW010000901.1:0-1861 GCA_964650105.1 uncultured Nannocystaceae bacterium | reverse complement strand
GAGAAACCTAGGATGAACGCGCCCGCGGTAGCGGAGATGACCGCGGTCCCCGAGTTGCTGCTGTAGGGGGTGTAGAAGGTCCAGCCGGTGTCCAGCCCCCCCGCGAACAGCGTGTAGACGAAGAACACCGAGCCCAGGGAGTAGATCCAAAAAGAGAGCAGGTTGAGACGAGGAAACGCGACGTCCTTGACCCCGAGCATCAGCGGGAGCAGGAAGTTCCCGAGCCCCGCCGGCACCGCCGGGATGATCACCAAGAAGACCATCACGGCGCCGTGAACGGTGAAGAGCTTGTTGTACGTGGTCGCGCTGGTCACCCGCGCCTCGGCCGGGTCCATCCCGAACACCGTCTCGAGGAACTTGGGAATCATGTCTCCTTCGGGTGTCAGCAGCTCGGTACGCAAGGAGAGCGCAGCGATGCCTCCGACCAGGAAGAAGAACAGGACGCCGACCAGGTACATGACGCCCAGTCGCTTGTGGTCGATCGTGAACAGCCACGAATTGATGCCGCGGGTGGCGACCAGATAGCTGGGCTCCCGCTCGTGCTCGTTCCGTTCTGAGGTGGACATGACGTGTTCCCCGCTCTACTTGAGCGTCTTGATGAACTCGATGATCGCGGTAACCTGCTGCTCGTTGAGCTGCCCCTGGAAGCTCGGCATACCCACGCCCTGGTAACCCGACACGATCTTCGCATTGGGCTCGAAGATGGACTCGCGAATGTAGTCGTCGTCGACGGTCACGGAGCTTCCGTCGGCGAGGGTCTCCTGGTTGCCCCACAGCCCCTTCCAGGTCGGCCCCGTGGATTTGCTGCCGTCGATGGAGTGACAGGCATTGCAACCGCGGCGGCTGAAGATCCGCTGACCGAAGGCGGCCATGCTCTCGCCCTCGGCCTGCTCCAGCTTGCCCGCCTCGATGAGCGCGGCCTCGAAGTTCTCGGGCTCGAGAACCTTGACCACGCCGGTCATCATCGAGTGCTGGTCACCGCAGTACTCGGCGCAATACAGGTTGAACTCACCGACCCTCGTCGCCTCGAACCACATGTTCGTGTAGCGGCCGGGCACCACGTCGCGCTTGATGCGGAAGGCGGGAATGTAGAACGAATGGATGACGTCCTCCGACGTCATGGTCAGACGCACCGGGCGCCCCTTGGGCACGATGAGCGAGACGACCGGCTCGTCGACGCTCGAGGTGAGCTGCACGCCCGGATACTGGGGGTACTCGACCGTCCAGAACCACTGGCGCCCGGTCACGCGGACGTCGATGGCGTCGCTGGGCGGCACCGCCTGCTTGACGAAGTCGACCTCGCCCCAGACGAAGATGACCACCAACAATACCGCCGGAATCGCGCTCCACAGGAACTCGATCTTCCCGTTGTGCGTGATCGAGCTGGTCTTCTGATCCTCGCTGCGGCGCCTGTACTTGCGCATGAAGTACAGCATCGCCCCCATGATCAGCACGAAGAAGAACAGGTCGAGAGCGACGATGAAGAAGTAGAGCCCGTCGGTCCCTTCTGCGAAGGTCGAGGCATCGGGCAACACGGCCCACGAGTGCTCGGTCTCCCAGGGTGGCTGGGGTCGGGTGTTCGCCGCGGACTCGACCGCGTCGGCGGCAGCCGCAGCCTTCTCGGGCGCGAGGAACATGCTGAGGTTCACGATACAGCCTCCGCGGTTCGTTCGTTGGCTTGACGGGAATTCGGGGTGCGGCGGCGCCGCTCTCGCCGCCAGAACACCAGGAGGACGGATCCGACCAGGATGGCCGTGGCTCCGCCGCCGATGCGCATGATGCCGAAAGCGAACGGGCCGTAGCGCCCGATGCTCGCATCGTACATGAAGCAGCTCTGGTAGAGCTTCTCCATGGGCGAGCC
>CAZYSW010000900.1:0-1869 GCA_964650105.1 uncultured Nannocystaceae bacterium | reverse complement strand
GAGCTGGCGGACTTCTTCGCGGTGGTCGATCGACGCACGTTCGATCCCTCGGGCCAGGGCGCCCGGGCCCTGGTGTTGCAGGGCGAGGGCAAGGCGTTCTGCAGCGGCGGCGACGTGGAGGACATCATCACCCGGCTGTTCTCGCGCGACATGGAGGGGCTGCTGCGGTTCACGCGGATGACCGGGGAGCTCATCGCGAACATGCGTCTGTGCAAGCTGCCCATCGTGGCCAGCGTCAAGCGGGTGGCTGCGGGCGCCGGCGCGGTGATGGCCCTCGCCAGCGACCTGCGGGTCATGGGCAAGTCGGCGTTCTTCGCCTTCTTGTTCCCGCAGGTGGGACTGTCGGGGGCCGACATGGGCGCGAGCTGGCTTCTGCCGCGCACCGTCGGGCTCGGTCCGGCGACCGAAATCCTGATGACCGGCGGCCGGGTGTACGCCGATCGCTGTCGGGCGATCGGCCTGGCCAACGGCGTGGTGGACGACGAGGATCCGGCCGCGGTCGATGCCGCGGCGTTCGAGCTCGCCAAGCAACTCGCCGACGGCCCTCATTTCGCCTTGCGCATGACCAAGACCATGCTCCAAAAGGAGCTGGACATGGACCTTGCGGTCGCCATCGAGGCGGAGGCCCAGGCCCAGGCCATCTGCATGCAGCACCCCGACTTTCGCGAGGCCAACGACGCCAGGCGCGAGAACCGAAAACCCCGCTGGAGTTGAGGCCGCGAGATGTTCACCTCCCCCCGCATCACCGAGCGCGACGTCGGCGTCGCCGGGGACCTCGAAGCCCTGCGGGCGCTCGAGGACGAGCTCGCCGCGTTCACCGAGGTGGTGGAGCAGGCAGGCATCGACGAGCAGGACGAGGCGGCCGCCGCCCGGACCTACGTCGAGATGCTCGCCGACGCCGGGCTCCTGACCCTGATGGTGCCCGCCGCGCACGGAGGCCGCGGGCCGATGTCCGCCACCTCGATCTGCATCGCGCGGCAGTGGCTGGCCCGGCAAAGCGGCGCCCTCGACACGGCGTTCGTCATGCAAGGACTGGGTTCGTATCCGGTCACGCTGGCCGGCGCCGACGCGCTGCGTCGGACCCTGCTGCCCGCGATCGCCCGCGGAACGTCGATCGCCGCCTTCGCCTTGACCGAGCGAGAAGCCGGCTCGGACGTGTCGGCGATGCGCACCATCGCGGAGAAGGCCGACGGCGACGCGGTGGTGCTGCGCGGCGAGAAGTGCTTCATCTCCAACGCGGGCGTGGCCGACAGCTACGTGGTGTTCGCCCGCGAGTCGGTTCCCGAGGGCGACAAGCCCCGCTACGGGGCGTTTTGGGTCCCAGGCGACGCCCCGGGCCTGTCGGTCGAGCCGACGCGGGTCATGGCGCCGCACCCCATCGGCACGGTGCGCTTCGACGGCGTGCGGGTCCCCGCCGAGCACCGGCTGGGCGAGCGTGGCGAGGGCCTGCGCCTGGCGCTGTCCACCCTCGACCTCTTCCGCGTGACGGTCGGCGCCGCGGCACTGGGCTTCGCCGACCGGGCCATGACGGAGATGGTCCGGCACCTGTCCACTCGCGTGCAGTTCGGCAAGCCCCTGGCCAGGCAACAGGGGCTGCGATTCGCCGTGGCCGACTGTGCGACCGAGCACGTGGCCGCCCAGCTTTTGGTCTACCGCGCGGCCGCGGCCCGCGATCGCGGCCAGGCCACCTCCGACCAGCCCGCGATGGCCAAGCTGTACGCCACCGAAGCCGCGCAGCGGATCATCGATCGCGCCGTGCAGTCGCTGGGCGGCCTGGGGGTCACCGTCGGCCAACCCACCGAACGCCTCTATCGCGAGATCCGAGCGCTGCGCATCTACGAGGGGACCAGCGAGATCCAAAAGCTCGTC
>CAZYSW010000899.1:0-1871 GCA_964650105.1 uncultured Nannocystaceae bacterium | reverse complement strand
TTTCATGGCGCGGAGCTGATCCTGGACATCGCCCGGTTCTGGTCCAGCATCGCCCATTTCAACCCCGAGCGAGGTCGCTACGAGATCCACGGGGTGATGGGCCCCGACGAGTACCACGAAGGCTACCCGGACTCCCCGACGCCGGGACTCCGCAACAACGCCTACACGAATGTCATGGCGGTGTGGGTGATACGCCGTGCGCTGGACGTGCTCGAGCTGCTCCCCGAGGTCCGGCGCTCGGAGCTCTCGACGCGGCTCGAGCTGTCTCCCGAAGAGACCGCGCGGTGGTCCGACATCGCGCGAAGAATGTTCGTTCCGTTTCACGAGGACGGAGTCATCAGCCAGTTCGAGGGCTACGAGGCGCTCGCCGAGCTCGATTGGGAGCGCTACCGGAAGCGGTACGGCAACATTCAGCGACTCGACCTCATCCTCGAGGCGGAGAACGACAGCGCAAACCGCTACAAGCTCTCGAAGCAGGCCGACGTGCTGATGCTCTTCTATGTCTTCTCTGCCGACGAGCTGGGCGCGCTGTTCGAGCATCTCGGCTATCCGTTCGACCACGACATCATCCCGAAGACCGTCGCCTACTACGACTGCCGCTCGTCACACGGCTCCACGCTCTCCCGGGTGGTGCACGCGTGGGTGCTCGCGCGTTCGGATCGGGCGCGTGGCATGCGGTTCTTGCTGGAGGCCTTGCAGAGTGACGTGAGCGACATCCAGCAGGGGACGACCGCGGAGGGTGTGCACCTCGGCGCGATGGCCGGAAGCGTCGATCTGGTCCAGCGCGTCTCGACCGGGATCGAGGTGACGGGCGACGTGCTGAGACTCAACCCGCGGCTGCCGGAGGGGATGGATCGCCTGGAGCTCCGCATCCGCTATCGCGAGCATTCACTCGATCTGCGGTTGACGCGCGACCAGCTCACCGTGCACGGACGCGAACCCGGCGCCGCGCCGATCCAGCTGGCATGCAACGGCGAGCTCTGCGAATTCATCGGCGGTAGTACGCGGGTCTTCGAGATTGGGGCCAAGGCATGACCGCTGTGACCCCTCGAAGACCGGAGCCGGCTCCCCATCAGCTGTCCGTCGCGGACGTGCTGGCCATGCTCGGTACGGAGGCGCGGCTCGGCCTGTCCGAAGAGGAGGCGCGGAGGCGGCTCGAGCGTCACGGCAAGAACGAGCTGACCGGCGAAAAGCCGATCCCTATCTGGAGAAAGTTCCTCGGACAGTTCAAGGATCCGCTGGTCATCCTGTTGCTCGTCGCGACGTCGATCTCGGCGACGCTCTGGCTCCTCGAACGAGAGTCCTTGCTGCCCTACGAGGCCATGGCGATCTTCTCGGTCGTCCTGCTCAACGCCGTGATGGGCTACGTTCAGCAGTCACGGGCGGAGCAGGCCATCGCGGCGCTCCGTCAGATGGCGGCAGCGCACGCCAAGGTCATCCGAGACGGCGCCCGGAAGAGCGTTCCGTCCGCCGAAGTGGTGCCGGGCGACATCATCCTCATCGAGGAAGGCGATACAGTGCCAGCCGACGCACGGCTTTTCGAGTCGACCGTCCTCCAGACCGCGGAGGCGGCGCTCACCGGCGAAAGCCTGCCGGAGTCCAAGCACACCGAGCCCATCGTGGACGAGGTCGGCCTCGGGGATCGCGAGAACATGATCTGGAGCGGGACCGCAGCCACCCACGGTCGAGGAAAGGGCGTGGTCGTGGCGACCGGCATGCAGACCCAGATGGGCCGCATCGCCGGAATGCTCTCGGGGGCGCCGCCCGAAACGAACCCGCTCCAGAAGGAGCTCGCCCGCGTCGGCAAGCTGATCGGGATCACTGTCATCGTCATCGCCATCGTGATGATCGCGACTATCCTGCTCGTCGAG
>CAZYSW010000898.1:0-1889 GCA_964650105.1 uncultured Nannocystaceae bacterium | reverse complement strand
CGCGTTGCGCAACCTTCCTCACGCATCGACGCCCTCACCGGACCTTCCCTCAACGGAGGAGCGGTCGGCGAGGGTCGAGTACAAGGTGCTCGGCCGGAACGTCGAGTGGTTCGCTGGGGGGATTTTCCGGCCGGAGCGGCTGGAGGCGGTCCTGAATTCCTATGCGGCGCAGGGTTGGAGGCTGCACTCGATCGTTTCGCTCGAGGTCGGAGAATCCCAGGGTGGTGAGGTGATCGCGATTCTCGAACGGTCTCCCTGATCGAGAGGCTCGTCGGCCTAGTGCTCTGTCACGCCTGAATTTTAGGGTTGCGGTCGTCCGATCTGGCGGCAAAGCTGGGGGCCAAGGAGGCCCCCGATGCAGAAGAAGTACATCGTCCGCCTGACCGACGAGGAACGCGACGAACTCACGCAGGTGGTCAAGAAGCTCAAGGGGACGAGTCAGAAGGTCCGCCGGGCGCTGATCCTGCTGAAGGCGGACGCCGACGGGCCGAACTGGACCGACGCCCGGATCGCCGAGGCGTTCTCGTGCCGCATCAAAACGGTCGAGAACATCCGCCGACGCCTGTGCGAGCGAGGCTTTGACGAGACGCTCGACGGGGCCAAGCGGACCGATCCCCCGACCCCCAAGATGCTCGACGGTCAGCAAGAAGCGCAGGTCATCGCTTTACGCCTGGGAACGCCTCCGACGGGCTACGCGAACTGGACGTTGCGGCTCCTGGCTCGCAAGGTGGTGGAGTTGGGGATCACGCCAGCGGTCAGCCACGAGACGGTCCGGCGCACTCTCAAAAAAGTGGAATGACGAACCGGAAGATCGAGTACTGGGTGATCCCGCCGAAGGCGGATGCCGAGTTCGCCGCCGCCATGGAAGACGTCCTGGAGGTCTACGCGAGGCCGCTCGCCCCGGCCTGCCCGGTGCTCTGCATGGACGAGCAGCCGGTGCAACTGCTCAAGGAGGTCCGCACGCCGATCCCGGCGACACGCGAGCACGGCCGGCGGGTGGATTATGAGTATGAACGGGCCGGGACGGCGAACATCTTCATGTTCACCGAGCCGCTGGCGGGCTGGCGTGAGGTCGCGGTCCGGCCGACGAAGGCCAAGATCGACTGGGCCGTCGAGGTCGCCCAGCTCCTGGAAGGCCGCTACGCGGCCTGCGATCGGGTGATCCTGGTGTGCGACAACCTGAGCACGCACACGCCCGGGGCATTCTACGAGGCATTCGAGCCCGAACGTGCCCGACGCCTGGTCCGGCGGATCGAGTTCCACCACACGCCGAAGCACGGCAGTTGGCTGAACATCGCCGAGAACGAACTGAGCTCGCTCACCCGCCAGTGCGTCGCCGGCCGTCGCTTCGGCGAAGTCGAGGCCCTCCGGTGTGAGACCGCGGCCTGGTCGACCGACGTCAACGCCCGGCAACGCGGCGTCGAGTGGCACATGAAGATCGACGACGCTCGCGTGAAGCTCACGTCAATCTACCCTAAAATCAAGACGTGACAGAGCACTAGGGGCTCAGGAAGGCAATACGTCCAACAGGGGGGAGCCTGCTGGTTGGGCTCGACCCGTCGGCGCTCAGAGACGGGGAGGCCTCGATGGAGGTCCTTTCCTGGGCGTTCTACTCACCGAGGACGATCTGGGCGACATGACCAAGCTGGTCAAGTGCCGAAAAGGCCCGCTCCTCGGCTGCCCTGGTTGCCAGAGCAGCATTCGGACTGACCAGGAGCAATCCCAACAAAATCACAGCACCCAGGAAATGCAATCGAGGGTCCCCCAGCATACCAAAACGCATTCGATGTCTCCGAAGTGTTGCGGTTGTCCCGGGCGTCACGCTGCGTCGAGGAGGCTCGGGGTATCGTCGGGGTGAGGCCCACCCATGCTGAGACTGTGCGGATTGC
>CAZYSW010000897.1:0-1889 GCA_964650105.1 uncultured Nannocystaceae bacterium | reverse complement strand
TCGTCCCCGCCGGGGTGCGTGCTCCGTGGCGACCCCCCGGGGTCGGTGGCGGCGCGAACACTGGGCCCCCCGCCCCCGAGGCGGTGGTGCTCGACCGACCCGCGTGAGATCGTCGCGGCCTCACCAGGCCGCACCGCCGTATGCCCCCGGGAGCCCAACGCCCGCCCCCGAGCCCGGCGTCCCCCGAGATCGCCGCGCTGGCCCATGCCCGCACCGCCGAGGAGGTGCTCGAAGCGCTGGAGGTCACCCTCGAAGGGCTGGGACCGGCGCAGGTGCAGGCCCGGATGGCGCGCTACGGGCCCAACGCGCTGCCCACGGCGAAGCCGCCGGGGATCCTTCGCATCGTCGCGCGGCAGTTCGCGAGCCCGCTCATCAACATCCTGCTCGCCGCGACCGTGGTGTCGGTCGCGTTGGGCGACCTGGCCGACGCCGGGTTCATCGCGTTGGTGCTGGCCCTCAACGCCACGATCGGCGCCATCCAGGAATCGCGGGCGGAGAGCAGCGCCCGCGCGTTGCGTTCGCTGGTGGCGCCCAGGGCTCACGTGGTGCGACAGGGCGAGGAACGAGAGATCGACGCGACGGCATTGGTGCCGGGCGACGTGGTCGTGCTCGAGTCGGGGATGAAGGTTCCCGCCGATCTTCGCCTCCTGTCGGGGACGCTGGAGATCGACGAATCGCTGCTCACGGGCGAGTCGCTCGCCGTGTCGAAACGGCCGACGCAGACGGTCGAACCCGATACGGCCGTAGCCGACCGTCTCGACATGGCGTTCGCGGGGACCGTGGTCGCGCGCGGGCGGGGGTACGGCGTCGTCGTCGCCACCGGACCGGCGACCGAGTTGGGTCGCATCGCGGCGTCCTTGAGCGAGGCGGATACCGCCAGGCCGCCGCTGCTGCACCGGATGGAGCGGTTTACGAAGAAGATCGCTATGGCGGTCGCCGTGGCCGTGGTGGTGCTGGGAGGGTCGATGTCGCTGCGTGGCGCGGGCTTCGACGAGGTGTTTTTGACCGCGGTCGCGCTCGCCGTATCGGTGATCCCCGAAGGGCTCCCGGTCGCGATGACCGTGGCGCTGGCCATCGCCGTGCGTCGCATGAGTCGGCGCAACGTCATCGCGCGGCAGCTCGCGGCGGTCGAGGCCCTCGGGTCGTGTACGTACATCGTGTCCGACAAGACCGGCACGTTGACCATGAACGAGCTCACCGTCGAATGCGTGCTGCTTCCGGGGGAGCAGGCGTGGAGGGTCACGGGGCAGGGCGTGGTGCCCGAAGGAACGGTCGTGGTGCCTCCGGACCGTCGCGCCGCGGAAAGCAAGGCCGGGCTGCTCGCCGAGCTGGCCAAGGCCGTGGCCCTGTGCAACGACGGCACCCTCGTGCAGGAGGGGGAGGCCTGGAGTGGTCACGGGGACACGGTCGACGTCGCGCTCTTGGTGTTGGCACACAAGCTCGGCGTGACCCGGGCCGTCGCCGAGACGCACGCCCCGCGGGTCGCCGCCGTCCCCTTCGAGGCCGAGCGGCAGTTTGCGGCCACGGTCAACGCGGTCGATGGCGACCTGGTGGTGTTCGTCAAGGGCGCGGGAGAGCGCGTACTGGCCATGTGCTCGCGCGTGGCGACGGCCGAAGGCGAGGCGCCGCTGGTGCGCGCTCAGGTGGAGGCGGCCGTCGAGGCCCTGGCGGCCGAGGGGTATCGCATGCTCGCCGTCGCGCGCGGTCGCGGACGGATCGCCGAGGACGGCGAGGTGGACCCCGGTTGCCTCCGAGACCTGGTGCTCCTGGGGTTCGTGGGCATGGCCGATCCGCTGCGGCCCGAGGCGCCGGCCGCGGTCGATGCGTGCCGTCGCGCAGGCATCGAGGTCGCGATGGTGACCGGAGATCACCCGGTGACGGCACACACC
>CAZYSW010000896.1:0-1890 GCA_964650105.1 uncultured Nannocystaceae bacterium | reverse complement strand
CACACGAAGCCCCCCACGTGGGCCCAAAAGGCCACGCCGGCGGCTTCGGTGGAAAGCTGCGGCAGGCCCCCCAGGACCTGGAGCAGGATCCAAAACCCCAGCATCAAGAACGCCGGCACGGTGATCGTGGTGATGAAGATGCCGAGCACCACGAGCACGTGGACCCGAACCCGGGGATACAGCGCGATGTAGGCTCCCATCACGCCGCTGATCGCCCCCGAGGCCCCGACCATCGGGACGACGGAGTCCACGTCGACGAGGACCTGGGTGGCGGCGGCTCCGAGACCGCACAGCACGTAGAACGTCGCGAACCGCAGGCGGCCCATCGCGTCCTCCACGTTGTTGCCGAAGATCCACAGAAACCACAGGTTGCCGAGGATGTGCGCCCATCCGCCGTGCATGAACATCGACGACAAGACGGTGTGCCAGGCAGGGCCTCGGCCCATGACGCACACCACGCCGGGGGCGAGCTCGACCGCAGTGCCGGGTGGAACGGTTTGGAGCAGCTCGCCCGGCTTGAGCCCCAGCTCGCACACCGACCGAGTGAGCGCCGGGTCGGTGCCCGCCCCCTGGACGAGCAGCCACATCAGGACGTTGGCCGCGATGATCGCGTAGGTGACGACCGGCGTCCGGAGCGTCGGATTGTCGTCCTTGTACGGGAACATCGACGGCGGATCGCGGGCTCGGGTCGAACATCGCCGCGCCCGCCTCCGAAGGCTAGCAGCCCGACGTGGAAGTCCCACGCCCCGAAAACACCGCCCCCCACGACGCTGCCGGCGTGACCGCGACGCCCTGCCCGCGTCACCGCCGATGGCGTCGAGGAGCGCTCGGCGCTCGCCTCGGATCGCGGGCAGGCGCCACTCAGAAACGCAGCCGGACCCCGACGGTCATCCCGGTGGGCGCGCCCGAGGGCGAGGGGGTGGGGGCCACGGACGCGGCGATCGCTCGACGCCGTCCGATCGCGATGAGCGGAATGCCGGTGCCGACCAGCACCGCCGCAGCCACGCCCCCCCCCACCGCCAGGCCGTTGCCCACCCGACCTCGCCGCAGCAGCTCGCGTCGTCGCTCGAGATCGGCACCACTGCCCAGGCCGTCGAGCCGGGTCTCCGCGTCGTTGCCCACGCCCAACCCGGCCCCCATGAGGGCCCACGCGGCGACGCCGAGCGTGACCAGCACCACCCCCGCGACGACCATCCCGTGTCCGGGCGGAGGCGGGGGCGGCTCGGCCCGGGACTGCACGGGCACCGGAGCGGCGGTGGGTCCCGTCGCCGGAGCGGCGGTGGGTCCCGTCGCCGGGACCCCGGAGGGACCCAGCGCGAGCGCGAGCGCGACGAAAGGAGATGGCGACATGTGACAGGTCAGGGGTCGGCCAAGATCACGATCGCGCGGTCTCGGTCGGTGATGAGCAGGAGGTCGACGGAGGCATCGCGGTTCAACGGGGCGAGCGCAAGGTCTCGTGTCCGGCCGTCCACCTCGATGATGGCAGAAAAGGGCTCGTCTTCGGCCCGGTTGGGATGGATCCACACCGCGTCGGCCCCAGCGCCCCCCACGGCGATGTCGACGCCGGGACGGTGATCGAGCTCGCCCACGGCCACCGCCGTGGGCGTCGAGACCGTGGGGATCGTCTCGGCCACCTCCAGCACGCCGGGACCTGCGAGCAACCCGAGGACGACGATCTCGTCCGTGTCGGCGCTCGCCACCACGATCTCCTCCGCGCCGTCGTCGACGACGTCCCCTGTCGCGATGGCCGAAGGCGTCGATTCCAGCGTGAGGCTCGGCCCGGGCTCGAAGCCCTCGGTCGTCCCCGACAGCACCATGACGACGCGTCCGACGGGGTCGAAGGCGGGCAGGTCCGGGCGGGTATCGGCGTCGCGGCGCACAGGTGTCCCG
>CAZYSW010000895.1:0-1898 GCA_964650105.1 uncultured Nannocystaceae bacterium | reverse complement strand
TGCCCGTCCCCTCCCTCGCCGACCAGGATTCCGACGCCCTCGTGCTCGATCTCGGCCAGGGCGTCTTCGTCGGTTCGATCGTCGCCGAGGAACACGGGCGTGCGGAGACCGTGCGCCTGCACGAAGCGGTCGAGGAGCCACCGTACCGCCGCGCCCTTGTGCCACGGCAAGGTGGGGCGCAGCTCGAAGATCTTCTTGCCGAGCATTTTCTGAATGCGCGGCTCACCGGCGATGGCCTCGTCGATCGCGGACTCGAGCGTCGGTACCGATCGAGGATCCACCAGGCGATAATGCACGCTGACCGACGCGGCCTTGAGCTCCAAGATCGCGCCCGGGGTGCGCTCGACCACCGGTCGGAGCGTGTCGGCGAGCTTCACGAACAACGGGGCGAGCGCCGGATCGGGGCGATGGCGCAAGTCGGGGCCCGCGATGTCGAACCCGTGGCTGCCGGCATAGTACAGCTGCGGGAGCCCGACGCGCGCACGGATGTCGGCGAGGTCGCGTCCGGTGACGATGGCGACCGGGCAGTGCTCGGCCAGCCCCGACAAGAGCGCGCGCTCGGGATCGCCGATGCGCGCCATGTCGGGTCGGGAGGCGATCGGCGTCAGCGTGCCGTCGTAGTCGACGAACAGCGCCGGAGGACGTTCGGCGAGGCGGGCCTGGATGCTCGCCACGTCAGCCAGCGCGGAGGGGAGCGCGGAAACCGGAGGTGTCACCGGTGTCAACTCGCGTCCGGGATCTTGCACTTTTGTTCGCGCGCCAGATCCATCGCCACGGCGAGCATGTCCTCGCCTGCGCCTGCCGCCTTGAAGTGCTCGACCGCGGCCGCCACGTGCGTGCACACGGCGTCGCTCTTGCGCTGGTACTTGGCGATGGCGGCCAGCCCTTCTTCGGCGCGCGCCCGCAAGATGGTGTGGCCTTCGGCTTCGGCCGTCTTGGCGGCGCTCTCGTAGGCGGCCCTGGCGGACTCGAGGTGTTGCGGGTTCTCGATCTCCGTGCTGTTGGCGCTCCCGAAGGCGCGGTTGATCAGGGCCTCGGCACGCAGGAGCTCGGCGAGGGCCTTGACGCGAACGTCCGGCGACTCGGTGGCGGCCGCGAAGCTTCGCTCGGCCGCTTCGTAGTCCTCGTTGCCGAGCAGCATGGCACCGTGGGCCAGCTTGGCCAGCGCCACGACCTCGGGATCGGCGGTCTTGTCGGCCATCGCGAGGGCGTGCTGCGACGGCTCCTGACCGCGTTCGAAGACGTCCTTGGCGTGGGCGAGCGCCAACCAGGCACCCGCCAGTCCACCGGCGCGATACTGGCTTCGTGCCTTGAGATCCTCGTACACGGGCTCGAGGGTGGCGATCACGTCCTGATAGCGACCGAACGCGTAGTGCTCGGCGGCGTCGGCGATCTGTGGAGGATCGGGTTCCTGGGGCACGTCGGGCTCCGCAACCGTGCCGCCGGTCGTGGCCTCCCCCGCGTCGTCGGCGGGGGCTCGTGTGGACTGGCCCTTCTTGTCACAGGCCGAGGCACCGCACAGCAGGAGGGCGGACAGGAGGAGCGCGTGTTTCATGGGTGGTATTCCTCGTCGGGAGCGTCGGTTGACGATGGGGGCGGTTGCGGCCCGTCAGGCTGCGCGATCGTCTCGGTCGGACGAGACAAGAGGCGCACCTCGAGCAGGCCGTTGCCGCCGAGGGTACCGTAGACGAGCTCTTGCGGGCGATCGCCGGGCTCGCCCGGCGATTCGGGCGCGAAAAATCCGTCGACCGCGCCACCATCCCCCCGCCGCCGGGAGACCGGCTCGGTGCAGACCATGCTACGGGTCGGCGAACTGGAAATGGACCTGATCGGCCGCGCCGTGCATCGCCAGGGCAAGGAGATCGACCTCCAGCCGCGCGAGTTCCAACTGCTCGAAT
>CAZYSW010000894.1:1158-1900 GCA_964650105.1 uncultured Nannocystaceae bacterium | reverse complement strand
CATGAGACTCCCTGTGTCAACCTCCCGTGATTCGAAGGCTGGATCATGCGGCTTCGATGAAGGGTCGAGCGGCCCCATGAAGGGCCGCGTCGTACGGCGTACCATCCCGCCAGCACCGCCACAGCACACGGACCCAGGCTCGGGCCAGGATCCGGATCGCGTGCGGGTGATCGCAGCCCCTGGTTCTGGCCTTCGCGTAGACGGCCTTGGCCCATGGCGAGCTGTGGCGGGAGTTGTCGGCCCAGGTGGTGATGGCGCGGCGCAGGCGCTTGTTGCAGGCGTAGCGGAAGACGACGCCGCGGCTCTTGCCCGAGGCGTGGGTGACGGGCGCCACGCCGGCCTCGGCGGCGAGCTGGTCCTCGGTCTGGAAGCGCTCGGGATCGTCGCCGAGCTCGGCGACGATCTGGGCCGCGTTCACCTTGCCGGCGCGCGGGAAGGACATGACGACCTCACCCACCGCGAGCTGTGCGACGGCGTGCTCGATCGCCGAGGTGAGCCGCTGGATGCGGGCCACGAGCGTGTTGAGCACGGCCACGAGATCGAGCGCGGCTTCGCCGCGCGCTTCTTCTTCGAGGGGGCCGACCAGACCGATCGGCGAGGCGCGCAGGCGCTCGAGCAGCTCGGCCGGGCTGCGCCGACCGGAGTAGCGGTTGCGAGCGAGGAAGCGCGCCAGCCGCTTCTCTCCCAGCGAGCGAGCACGGCCCGGTGTCGGATACGCCTCGACGAACGCCAGGGCGATGGC
>CAZYSW010000894.1:0-1148 GCA_964650105.1 uncultured Nannocystaceae bacterium | reverse complement strand
AGCGCGGGGCCGCTCACGCTGGCGCCCGGTGACTCGGCGAAGATCGTCGTCGCGCCAGGCCAGTAGCTCTCAAGCATCGCGCGGAGCTGATTGGCGACCGCGACACGCTCGGCGACCAGGTCATCGCGGCTGCGCACCAGCGCCCGGAGCGCCCGGATCTCGTCGGACGCCGGGCGCAGCGGCGGGAATCGATGGCCGTCGGTGCGCAGCATGTCGGCGAGGATGTAGGCGTCGCCCGGGTCGCTTTTGCCACCGGCCGCGCAGTAGCGAGGACGACAGGCCTTGAGCGCATTGGGGTGGACGGGAACGACCGTATGACCGGCGTCGACGAGGGTGTCGACGACGAGGCCGCTGGGCCGCTCGATGGCGATCGGGATCTCACTCGCGGGCGCCAGCTTGGACAACGCGCCGAGCAGCTTCTTCAGCCCCTCAGCGGTGTGCGCCACTTCGATGCGGGCGACCGCGGTGCCCTTGTCATCGACGACACACGCGGCGTGCGTCGCGCTGCCCCAGTCCAGTCCTGCGAAGTACGTCATGGTCAACCTCCGGGTGCATCGAGTAAGACTCTCGATGCCGAGAGGTCCTGCCGGTCGCTCACTGAACGGCGCTCCGGGGGCTGCGACTCGATCGCCAACATCTGCCCCGTGGCGCGACTCCCTGTCGCCGGTTCGGACCTCTCGGTCCCCACGAGGGGGCGGGTCTCATGCGGGCTGTCGAGCAGCAAGCGAAGATGGCCCTCCTCGTGGAGGCACCGAGAGCGTGTCGTCACATCTCGCACGACGCGATCCGCAACGCCACAGACAGGGGAGGTACACCAGTGAGCGAACGACCTTTCATCACCATGAACATGGCCATGACCGCCGACGGCAAGATCACCTCTGCCGCGCGGGAGCTGCCGAGCTTCACCAGCGCCGAGGACCAAAAGGGCATGGACCGTCTGCGCGCCGAGGCCGACGCGGTACTCATCGGTGCCGGCACCATGCGGGCGGATGATCCCCCCCTGCAGCCGCGCCATCCCCACATGCAGGCCTATCGGCGCGAGCTGGGGAAGCTCGAGCCCGTGATGGCGGTGTTGGTATCGGGCAGCTTGCAGATCGATCCTGCGGCGGGCTTCTTTACGCAGAACTCGGGGCGGCGGATCATCGCCA
>CAZYSW010000893.1:0-1909 GCA_964650105.1 uncultured Nannocystaceae bacterium | reverse complement strand
GCAGCAAGAACGCCGACACCTTCAAGCCGCTCGGCCCCTGCATAGCGACCGGCGTCGACATCGCCGACATGACAACGCGGATCGTCCTCAACGGCGAGTTGAAGGAGGAATTTGCGACCGGGAACATGATCTACGGGGTGGCTGAATACGTGGAAGCCATTTCCGAATACATCACGTTGCACCCCGGCGACCTGATCATGATGGGGACCGATGGGCACAGCCCACGGATAGCCCACGGCGATACGATCGAGATCGCCATAGAAGGTGTCGGCCGGCTGATAAACCCGGTGGTGCGGGACGACCGGGGCTAGTCGTCGATGATCGGCGCAGCGAGGGCCGAGGGCCTCGCTTCAAACGTGTCGTGCCAGCGCGCCAGACGCGCGTGCCGCGCCCTCCATTTTCGCTCGGGAAACCGGAAATCCACGTAGCCGAGCGCGCAGCCGATGGCGACGTGGCCGATATCGAAGGCGTCCCGCGCCAGTGCTTCCGCATCCTCCTCGAGAACAGCCAGGGATCGGTCGAGCTTCACGGCGAAAGCCCGGACATGGGCGGCCGAGCGGATTTCTTCCGGCCGCAATTGCTCGCCGCGCCAGGCGATCAGCACGTCGAGCAACCCGTCGCCCAATGCCTGCCGGCGCAGCGTCTCGAAATAGCGATCGTCCGCCTTGAAGAATGCATCCCGTCCGGACCTGCGGGCGAGATACTCGCAGATGACCCGCGAATCGTACAAGGCGCGGCCGTCCTCAAGCACCAAGGTCGGAATCTTGTTGAGCGGATTGACTGTCATGATCGCGGGATTTGGGTCGGTGGTGACTGCCACCGAGCGGGTCAGCTCGACGCGGTCAGTCAGCCCGAGCTCATGCACGAGAATCATGACTTTGCGAACGTACGGCGAGCGCGGCGACCAATGCAGCTGCAAGACGCTTCGCCTAGCGCAGCTTGACTTCGAACCGCACGACGTCGCCCCGATAGGTGCTGTCGACCCACAGGAGCAGTTCGCCGTCCTCGTCGATCGCTTCGCGGTGTAAGTGACCGATGGGCGCGTTGAGCGGGATTTTCAGGAGCGACGCGATCAGCGGGTCCGCCGCTCCGATCGTCAGGATCTGCGTCGCCGAGCGAATGGCGATCCCCGGCGTTTCGGCGAGCAGGCGCAGGGCTGTCTTGGCGTGCACTTTCCTTTCGTCAATCCGCGCGCGAAGCGTTTCGGCAATGTAGACGTCGGCGACCATGAACGGCGAACCGTCGCGCGAATGCAGCCGGCGCAGATGGCGATAGGCGGGGGCGCGACTGGCATCCTCCGGAAGGATGTGCGGTGCCGGATCGTCCGCCTCGTCCAAAAGCAATTCGATGTCGGCATCGTAAGTCGGACGCAGCAGGCCCGACCAGTCGGTCCCCACCGAGCACCACAGCGCTTCCTGCGGCTTGCTAATGACGAAGGTGCCCTTGGCGCGGTGCCGTTCGATCAGGCCTTCGTCGGCGAGCAGGTCCATCGCTTGGCGAATGGTCGCGCGAGCGACGCCGCACTCGCTGACCAGTTCCTCCAGCGTCGGCAACCGCGTTCCGACCGGCCATTGCCCAGCCTTGATGCGCTGGCGGAAGAGCGCTGCCAGCTGGATGTAGCGCGAGACGGCGCTACGCGAGAGATCTTCGGCGATACTGCTGCCTGGGTTCACGCTGATGATCCTTTGCTCAAGGGCGGCGTCACGGCGCCCTGTCCGCCATGCAGAGGGCCGCCGGTGCTGTTGCCGGCACCTCGCGGTCCTGGCTGGCTCGGGTTGTGAGATTCATCGGCGCGCCCGTGGATGAGCGAAGCGCCATAAATCGTCCCCGCATCCGATGTCAAAAAGATGATGATGTGGACTTTCCGCTTATGAAGACGCGGGAGGCGCGCCGCAGCCGGCGAGCGGGG
>CAZYSW010000892.1:0-1912 GCA_964650105.1 uncultured Nannocystaceae bacterium | reverse complement strand
CCCGCAAGAGCTTGATCGCGACCTCGCGATCGAGCTCCGGATCGTGCGCGGCGTACACCAGCCCGACCCCGCCCGCCCCGAGCCGGCGCAAGAGTCGATACCGCGACAGCGACGTGGTGGACGGCACGCTCGTGCGACGCGTCGCCCCCCGACGCTTCTTGGGCTGCGCGGGGGGATTCGACACCACGACGGTGTCTTCGTCGCCCATTGCGCCGGACGATAGCACGAGGGTCGACCCGACCCCTCCGTCGAAACGAACGCGGTGCGCGGTCGCCTGCGTGCCCGATCTGGTCGGGGGCTCGGCGGCGGAGCTTCGCCTGCATCGCATCGACGGTGAGCTCGCGAAGGTCGCTCGCCGCATCGAGGCGACCCTCGGCCCTCGAACGACGACGCTGTATCGCGCCTTCCCACGGATCGGTGGCGTCGATGGTGAACAGGAGGCCCTGCGCGAAGGGTGGAGTCGCCCTCGTCGAGGCGGAGGTGGAGTCGTCGTGAGCGTAGACGTGGACGTCGTCGGACCCCTGATCTCGACCGTCGCGCCGAGATGTCGCCCGTGAAGCTCCGACCTGCCGCGCGAGGACAGGTCACCTCCGTCGACGACGACGACGTCCACGAGGTGGTTGGTGTCGCCGCGGGGCTCGATGCGGAAAGACGCGACGCCCTCGGGGCCAACGGAAGGGCGATGCCCGGGTCGCCGTACCCGGTCCATCCGCGCCCGGCGGCGCGAGGTCCGGGCGAGCGTCGCGGCTTCGCAGTGCCCGCGGTCCTCGCAGCCCGGCCCGCGGAAGGCCGACTGCGCCTCGTCGTGAAGGTGACCGGTTCGAGCACGTGGGGCCTCGACGCCGCGAGCAGGCCGCCATCGTCGCCCTTTCCCGTCGTCGGCACCCGGTCGACACGCGCGCGGGCTTGTTTCAAGCTCGGGGGGTGCCCGACGACCTGACGCGCCACGACGGTCGCAACGTGCCCGGGCCCGCCCGGAGCTCTCCGTACCCCGTCCAGCGGCTGGCCCCCGTCCACGACCTGGTGGATGCCGCGAAGGCCATCGCGGAGGCCGATCGCACGATCGGCATGGTCGTGGGGGCCAAGCTGCAGGTCATCGCCGACCAGATCCGCGCCCTGCAGGCGCAGGCCCGGGAGATCCTCGAGCATGCGCAAGAAGCGGCCGCCCTGCACCGTGCGGAGTGCCGGTTCACGCGTCGCCCCGGTCACGTCTACTGGCTGTACCGCCGCCCCGACGGGTCGCTGTACTTCTCGATGTTGTCGCCCGACGATTGGAAGGGCGCGCCGCCCCACGAGCACGTGGGCGCGTATCGGCTGGAAGCCGACTCGAGCTGGAGCCCCGCCGACGTCGCTCCGCCCCCCGACGTCGCCTCGATCCGCGCGTTGGTGGCCCCCGACCCGAAGTGAGTGAGCCTGCGTGAAGTGCGCAGATCGCTGCGCGGCCCCGGACACCCCGCTCGGCCCCGCCGAGCGGTTGCGGGGGCGGGGTCGATCGGGTAATAGCGCCGCTCCGACCTTCCTGCTCCCGCTTCGGGCGGGGGCCGCGTCAGTCCACAGGGAGAACGAAACGAAATGGCAACCGAGCTCAGCGTCGGCCGCGTGCTGTCACAAGGCAGCCGCATCGGAACGCAGCGCGAGTACGAGTCGGTGATCATTCTCCGTCCCGAGACGGCCAGAAACGAGATCACGGACCTCATCACGCGCATGCAAAAGGTCATCGACGACCGCGGTGGTCGTCTCACCCGCATCGACAGTTGGGGGATGCGGGTGCTCAGCTACCCCATCGCGCACTGTCGCAAGGGCATCTACCTCTACTGGCGGTACCTCGGCGGGTCCGACATGGTGGCCGAGTTCGAGCGGCACATGCGTCTGCACGACAAGGTCATCCGCTTCTACACCGTCGTCGTGGACG
>CAZYSW010000891.1:0-1915 GCA_964650105.1 uncultured Nannocystaceae bacterium | reverse complement strand
ATGGCCGAAATCGAGCACGCACTCGAAGCCGGCCTGCTGACGATGCACTCGAAGATCAAGGCGTTGTATGATGGCGTCGATGCCGACGGCAAGCCGCAGCGCCGCGTGATCGAGACGACGCCAGGCCGGTTCATGGTGGCCAACATCCTGCCGCGGGCCAAGGGTATCGGCCCCGAACTCGTCAATACCGTCCTTACCAAGAAGGCGATCGGCCGGATCATCGACGAAGTCTATCGCCTCTGCGGTCAAAAAGCGACGGTCATCTTCTGTGACAAGATGATGGAGCTCGGCTTCCGCGACGCCTGCAAGGCCGGCATCTCCTTCGGCAAGGATGACATGGTCATTCCGGAAGCGAAGAAGAAACTGGTTGATGCGACCCGGGAGCTCGTCGCCGACTATGAGCGTCAATATGCTGATGGTCTGATTACGCGCGGCGAGAAGTACAACAAGGTCGTCGACGCCTGGTCGAACTGCACCGACAAGGTGGCCGACGCCATGATGGAGTCGGCCTCCAAGGCTCAGAGCTCCAAGGATGGCAAGGCCCGGATCAACTCGATCTTCATGATGGCCGACTCCGGTGCCCGGGGTTCGAAGAACCAGATGAAGCAGCTCGCCGGCATGCGCGGCCTGATGGCCAAGCCGTCGGGTGAGATCATCGAGACTCCGATCATCTCGAACTTCAAGGAAGGCCTCACCGTTCTTGAATACTTCAACTCGACCCACGGTGCCCGTAAGGGTCTGGCCGATACCGCTCTGAAGACGGCAAACTCCGGCTACCTGACCCGGCGTCTCGTCGACGTGGCCCAGGACTGCATCATCAATGAAGATGACTGCGGCACGGAGAAGGGCATCGATATTGCCGCGGTCATGGAAGGCGCCGATGTGGTGGTCTCGCTCAACGAGCGCATCCTCGGCCGCGTGACGGCGGAGGATGTCAAGGGCGCCGACGGCAAACTCGTGGTGCCGGCCAACACCTATGTGGACGAAGATGTGGCTGCTCAGATCGACGCGGCCGCTGTTGACCGCGTGAAGGTGCGTTCGCCGCTGACCTGCGAGACCAAGAACGGCATCTGCGCCCAGTGCTATGGGCGCGATCTCGCCCGCGGCACACCGGTCAACCGCGGTGAAGCGGTCGGTGTCATTGCCGCCCAGTCGATTGGCGATGCGGACCTTCCACATCGGCGGCGCCGCCCAGGTCGCGGATCAGTCCTCGCTCGAGGCCAGCTTCGAAGGCACGGTGCGCTTTACCGATGCCGAGATCGTCACGCGCAAGGACAAGACGATTGTCGTTGTCGGCCGCCGCATGCTGGTGGAACTGGTGGATGGCGATGGCCGTACCCGCCAGTCCTTCCGTCCGGCCTATGGTACCCGCCTGATGGTCAAGGATGGTGAAAAGGTCACGCCGGGCAAGCTGCTCGCCGACTGGGACCCCTTCGCCCAGCCCATCGTTTCGGAAGTGGCCGGCGAAGCGCGCTTTGTCGACCTTGTCGACGGTCAGACGGTTCGTGAGGAAACCGATGAGGCGACCGGTATTTCGGCCCGCGTCGTCGTCGATCCGCGCTCGACCTCGCGCGCGGCAGACCTCAAGCCGACGATCCAGATTGTCGGCTCCGACGGCAAGCCGGTGAAGCTGCCCAATGGCTCGCCTGCCAGCTACATCCTGCCGGTCGGGGCGATCCTCTCGGTCTCCGATGGCGACCGGATCGAGCCCGGCGACACGCTCTCGCGCGTCGCAACCGGCGGTGCGAAGACGAAGGATATCACCGGCGGTCTGCCGCGGGTGGCTGAACTCTTCGAAGCCCGCCGTCCGAAGGACCATGCGATCATCGCGGAAGTCGATGGCCGCGTCGAATATGGGCGCGACTACAAGAACAAGCGCAAGGTCACGATTGTTCCGACCGAGGACGGCCGTGAG
>CAZYSW010000890.1:0-1915 GCA_964650105.1 uncultured Nannocystaceae bacterium | reverse complement strand
GCGTTCTTGCTCTCGCGCTGCACGGCCTTGATGATCTCCGCGATCTCCTTGGTGCTGGTCGCGGAGCGCTCGGCCAGATCCTTGATCTCGTCGGCGACCACGGCGAACCCCTTGCCGTGCTCGCCGGCCTGCGCCGCGATGATGGCGGCGTTGAGCGCGAGCAGGTTGGTCTGCTCGGCGACGTCGCCGACGACGCTCAGGATCTTGCCGATCTCGTCGATGCGCCCACCGAGCCGGGAGATGACGGCGACCGCATCGGCGGCCGACTGCTTGATCAGGTTGATGACCTCGATGGTCTGGTTGATGGCATCGACCCCGCCTTCGGCCGCCCACACCACCTCCTCGGAGAGCTGTGCGGTCTCGTTGGCGTTGTTCTCGACCTGCTGGATCGAGATGTCCATCTCGTTCATGGCCGACGACGTCTCTTCGGCCGTGCTGGAGAGCGCCTCGATGTTCTTGGCCACCTCCTTGACCGAGAACGTCATCTCCTCGATGGAGGTCGCCGTCTGCTGCACGGAGGCGGCGAGATTGAACATGCTCTCGGCGACCTCGTCGTTGGCCGCGGCCAACTCCAGGATGGAGCTCGAGCTCTCCTCGGCGTTGGACGCCAGGAGATCGACGCTCTCGCTGATCCCCTTGAGCCCGGCCTCGATGCTGGCCATCGCCTTGCGGCTCTCCTCGATCCCGGCGAGCACGTCGTCGAGATCGCGATCGAGCTTGACGAGCATCTCTCGATCGATGCCGGCCGAGGGCGCGGCCGGGGTGCCCGCGCGCTCGAGCTGGGCTTCGAGCTCGGTGACCCGCATGGCCTGGGCCTGCAGCTCGGCGACCTGGCTGCGCAGGGCATCCGCGGTCTTGCTGGCCTGGGTGAGCTGCTCCTCGAGGCGACGGGTTTCCTTGGCGTCGGGCCGCGCCTCGGCTTGCAACGCCTTGAGCTCGGCGTTGGCCTCGCGCAGCTCCTTGGCGGTGCGCATCGCCGAGGCTTGCATCGCCGCCGCCTCGCTCCCCATGAACCAGCCCAGGGCGCCCGCGACGAGGCTGGCGATGCCGGGCAAGAACAGGAAGGTCTTGTCGACGGTCTGGGTGTCCTGGAAGGCGACCGCCAGCGCGGCGACGAATCCACCGACGCCCACCACGGGGGCCCACCACGGTGGAAGTCGCAGACTTTCGGACGGCTCGGCCAAGGGGCCTGCGATTCTACGCAACCGATCCCGCAACGGCCAGCAAGGGAGATTTTCGCGTCTCTGTGCGGATGTATAGGTTCGTCGCCGGACGGGGCGTTCGCCCCCGAGGCCCCGACGGCGGATCGTTCGGGCCGGGGCGCGCTCGGTCGTGGGTGCGGCGATTCAGAGCAGCTCGAGCGGCGTCGCCTCGCCCTGCACCACGACGGTGGCCCCGAGGTTCTCGAGCCAGGCGCGTCCCGGTCCCGTCCAGGCGGGATCACCCGTCAGAAGGACCCGGGGGCGTCCGCACGCGGCCCAAAACGAGGCGAGCTCGGCTCGACCGGCGCGCCCGGGGCAGGCGACTTCGCGCAGCTCGACGCGCTCGGGCTCCGGCCGGCGACCGCGCCAGGCCTCCGCGTCCTGGCGCACGTGCTCGGGCGCGTCGACGAGAAGGATCGCATCGACCGAGCGACCTCGAAGCCCGGCGGCATCGAGCGCGTCGTGTGGCCACAACAAGACGGAGGCGTCGCCTCGGATCCCCTCGATGAAGGGTGCGAAGCGGGGGTGGGCCGCAAGCTCGATCTTGCCGCGACACAGCTCGGCGATCTGGAGCGCGGCCACGGCGGTCTCGACGAGCACCAGCACGTGCGCGCCGAGATCGACCAGCGTCGCCAGGCTCTTGGGTTCGAGCACGCGCGGTGCAGGCTCGCGGGCCCACTGGGGCTGGGCGCGGAGGATCAGCCAGTCGCACA
>CAZYSW010000889.1:0-1945 GCA_964650105.1 uncultured Nannocystaceae bacterium | reverse complement strand
CGAAGTGCTCGGGGGGGGTGTGTTCGACCCCGGCGGCGGCGATGCTCTGGATCGACGCAAAGACGTGCTCGTGGGCGTTGGGGCGCTGTCCGTCCACCCACAGCTCGCCGAAGGCCGCATCGCGCAGAGCGTGGCGAAACGTGCCGAGGCTCTGGTGGAGGATCTCTCGCCGGTGCGCGACGAACAGGAGGCGCGCGCGCTTCATCTTGCGCCGCAGGCGTGCATAGTCGACCGCCGCCATCACGGTCTTCCCGGTTCCGGTGGCGGCGACCAGCAGGTTGCGATGGTACCCGCGACGCCGCGAGAGCTCGATCTGCTCGAGCAATCGCTCCTGAAAGGGGTCCAGGCGCAAGTCGGTGGGGGGCAGGTAGACGAGCGAGGCCGCACCTTCGCGCGTGCCCGACGCCCTCGCTCGTTGGCGCTCGAACTCTTCGGGCTCGTACGGCACGAACTCGCCGCTGTTCCAGTAGGTCTCGAACGCAGCGGTGACCTTGTCGATGACGGCCGGGTTGCGGGCGCCCGAGATCCGTACGTTCCACTCCAGCCCCACGTGCTGGGCCGAATGCGTGAGATTCGACGAACCGATGTACGCGGTCGAGATTCCCCCGCTGCGCCCGAACAGCCAGGCCTTGGCGTGCAGGCGTGTCGTCGTCAGATCGTACGAGACGCGGACCTGCGCGCCGATCTCGGCGAGGGCGCGCAGGGCGGCGCCCTCGGTCGACCCGGTATAGGTCGTGGTCAAGAACCGCAGTGGTCGCCCGGCTTCGCAGTGGCGGCTCAACGCATCGAGGAGGGGCCGAATCCCACTGGCACGGACGAATGCCATCACGACGTCGATGCGATCGGACGACTCGATCTCGGAGATGAGCTGTTTGCCGACGGCCGGCTCGCCCGGCGCATTGGTCAAGAGCGTGGTGTCGAGCAGTGCCGTGAGCGGAGAACGAATTCGCTCGGCCCGCCCATCGGGATGCCGGCGGACCACGGCACGCAGAAGCTCACCCGATTCCGCCGGGGCTTCCCGAGCGAGCTCGTCGTACCCGCACAGCTTGGCGGCTTCCCCGATCAGGTGGCGCGCCACCGCGAGCCCCACCTCGACGCGCTCCTGTTCTTCGAGCTGCGAGATCGCCCTTCCGAGGATCGTCTGCAAGTGGCACGCCAACCGAGCGGCCGCCTCCGCAGGATGTCGACGCACACGCTCGGCCATCAACGACGTTTGCAGCTCCGCCAGCTCGGCCTCGAGCCGCATCGTGATGAGCTGTTCGTACAGACCCCGCGGCAGCCCCACGGACCCATCCTATCGCGACGATCCCGATTCGGGGAGGGCTCGATTACGAACCCGCGTCAGTCGCCCAGCGGGAAGATCTCCAGGACGACCCAATACTCGTCATTGGCACCGAGGGGTCCCTCGTCGCCGCAATTGTGGAGGATGACCTTCGGAATCGGTCCGCAGAGGCCGTCGCAGCACAGGCTCGATCCAGCTCGCACGAAAACCCTGCATGCGTTCGGCGTCACGGAGATCAGGTTTCACGATCTCTCCAGTTGGCAATCAGATCTCCGGTGGCGAAGGTACACCAATGGCTGATCCACCTTTGAGCGAAGGAACCGCGTCGACCGCCCCCTTCGCCTTCGACGGCTGATCGTCGCGCTCGGCGAGCTCCTCGGACTCCAGTCGCTCGTCGGAGATACCCGTGCTCGCCGACGAGCTCCTCCTCGACTCGCGGCTGCTTTGCACGGCGCTTGCCCTCGAAGGCTCGCTCCGCCTGTCGTATGAGTTTCTCGTACTCGCCCTCGGGGAGCCCCTCCGACAGCGAAACCAGCGGTTTTCTGGGATCGTAGCGGAACACGAAGCGAACACCGTCCGCCGTCCATCGATCGAAATGCCTCGTGAGAGAGAAGTCGGTGTCGCCGCGGAGCAGGATGTCGGCGAACCCGGCGCGGCGACACA
>CAZYSW010000888.1:0-1947 GCA_964650105.1 uncultured Nannocystaceae bacterium | reverse complement strand
ACTTGCGTCTTAGCCCCGGCCGACACGCCGCTCGCACGCTCGCGTTGTGGCGTCGCCGCGAAAACGCTATCTTCGTTAGCCAGACCGATGCTGACGATCCGAGATCGCGCCTTCGACATCGCTTCGGCGGAGTTCGGAGGCATCCTCACCGAGGACGAAGACCTCGGCTGGAATCTCCGCTGGTACTTCGAATTCGATGCGACGGAGCGCATGTACGCCGGCGAGATGTGGAGTCCTCGCCTTTACGCGGAAAGCGTAGAGGTGATGCTTCCCGCTCTCGCGGAACTTTCGGGGACCCGGGTGGAGATGCCCGTGATGGACGAAGATGGCGAGCACTATTTCCTTCTCTACGTCTTCGAGCATGAGCCTGTTTGGGACGTCACGCTTACGTTCGGTCCCTGGAAGGCGGACGAGATCGGTATTCACCTTCGCGCTCGAGCTGACATCGGCTGGGGCGAGGCCTACGGCTCTGACGTTCCGCTCGAACTCGCATGCGACGCGCGGTTCGACGGAATCAACGTTTGGCATCGCGACGAGGCGGTTGCTCGCAAGGCACTCGCCGCCTACTGCGATCCCAGCATCCTTGTTGCGACTCCAGCGAATGTCGGGCTCAACTTTCTCCTGGGTCGATGAGAACGAGGGGTCTCTCCGGGAGTGCGCAACCTCACGCCACCGGCGGAGGGGCTTGGCTAACAACCCGCTGAAGCTGTCGGTCGTCCGGTCGGCCTGCGGCCTCCCTTGACGCCCGCAGCTTAGCGGGAGAACGTTGAACGGACAGAGACGTGGCATCATTGACGGTCTCTCTTGACCAGGCCCTGCAACTGGTTGGCCATGTGGGGCCGCCGTGGGACGTCATCGAATTCAGGGGAATGATGGGAATCGGGGACTCCGACAGTGCCGAGTGGCCCTGGTTTGCAATCTCCAAGGATGACTGCCTTCAGTTCCGCATGCGTGGAGACACCATCGAGGCCGTGCTTGTGGCACCATCCCTCCTTCGGGAGTACTCAACCTTGAGAGACGCTCTCCTTAAGCGCGGCTTTGTCGCGCGCGACACCAGGGTGACCAGAGTCGTGGAGCCGGAAGGCACGACACGCATCGACTATTCCGACGAGTACGTCAACGGCGCGATCCGCGCCCTCGTCCCGCAAGCCCGTGCTCCCAAACAGGCCGGGTTCGAGCACGCCGTAACCTTCGAGAGGATGGAAGTATCGTGAACGCGGAGATTCATGCCAAGGCGTCGACCCCGCGACTGCCGTTCAACACGGGCTTGCAGACAGACGAGGTCCTCCCTCCTTCGTCGGTCGGCCCTCGCTGCTGAACCCCAAGACGTTGCCCTGACCCCCGATCGTGGCGCCCAACCATGATGGTCACGAAATCGCTCCAGTCGATCGCCCTGGTCCTCACCGCATCCGCCTGCGGCGGAGACGTTCGCGCTACGCCCCCTGCACCCGAAAATGAGGACCATCATTGGCCTGCTTCCGCCACCTGCGCAAGCCAGGGTGGCCATTTGACAAACTTGAACGCGCTCGCCGTCTTGGAGTGCGAGGGTGTTCTTCCCGAGGACCCACGCTACTTGATCGCCAGATCAGATCCCATGGGCTCGCTCGACGCCACCGGCGTCAGTGGCGCTTGGTTCTTCGTTGTTGCGGACGGGGCGTCGCACTACATGGTCGGCCTTTCGGAGTCCGCCGACCAGCTCATTATCTACAAGGAGCCCCCGGTGGAACTCGATGCGGCTGATCCGTGTTTGGCCACAAGTGGCATTCGCCTACTGGATAGTGGAAGCACCGTCATGGACGCCGTAGCGCGTCTTTCGCCAACCACAGTCGTGGATTATGGCTTCTTCGACGAGGAGTCCGACTGCGTTACGTTCTTCACACCCGACGAAGCCCACGTTGCAACCTTGGTTCATTCGCCGAACGTAATATCCTACGCCTACTATGATGG
>CAZYSW010000887.1:0-1953 GCA_964650105.1 uncultured Nannocystaceae bacterium | reverse complement strand
GGCGCGGATCGTCTCCTCGTCGTGCTCCACCACCAGCACGGTGTTGCCGAGGTCTCGCAGTCGCTGCAGCGTGGCGATCAGCCGTTGGTTGTCGCGCTGGTGCAGGCCGATGCTGGGCTCGTCCAGGACGTACATCACCCCCGACAGCTCGCTGCCGAGCTGACTGGCCAGGCGGATTCGTTGCGCCTCGCCACCGCTCAACGTGGGACCCGAGCGCCCCAGCGTCAGGTAATCGAGCCCGACGTTCATCAAAAAGCCGAGCCGGGCGCGGATCTCCCGAAGCACGCCCTCGGCGATGGTCCTTTGATTGCCGCGAAGCTCCAGGCTCCCGAAGTGCCGATGCGCTTCGGCCACCGTCATATCCGAAATCTCGGCGATGCCGTGCGACGCCACCTTGACGGCCAGGCTCTCGTCGCGCAGCCGTTTGCCGCCGCACACCTCACAGGGCCGCTCGGCGAAGAACCGCGCGTACGCATCCCGGGCGCCGTCCGACGCCGCTTGTCGGAATCGTCGCTCCAGGTTGGGGATCACGCCCTCGAAGCGCATGCCCCAGCTCCCGTGGTTGTCGCTCCCCTCCTCGCCCCAGGTGACGCGGATCCGCTTTCCGCCGAGTCCCCACAAGACCTGCTTCTGCTTCTTCTTGGACAGGTCCTTCCAGGGCGTGTCGAGATCGACGTCGCAGGCCTCGGACATGGCCTCGATGATCCTGTACGTCCATCCCTCCTCGCGGCCGACGGCGGAAGCCCACGGTGCGATGGCGCCCTCTCGGATCGAGAGCGTCTCGTCGGGGATCACCAGGTCGGGATCGACCTCCATTCGCGTACCGAGACCGTTGCAGGCGCCGCACATTCCGAGCGGGCTGTTGAAGGAAAAGCTCTGGGGGCTGAGCTCGGGGAAGGAGTGCCCACAGCATGTCCTCGACTCCGAGAAACGGAGGACCTCCCGTTCGTTCGCCCCCTCCGCCCGTAGCTCGCCTTTGCCCTCGCGCAGGCCGAGCTCCACGCTCTCGGTGATGCGCTGCCGATCGGAGGCCCGGACCGTGATCCGATCGACGACGAGATCGATGTCGTGCTTGTACTTCTTGTCCAGCTTTGGCGGGGCGTCGAGCCGATGGATCTCCCCGTTTACCCGAACCCGCAAAAAGCCCCGCCCCGCGAGCTCCTCGAAGAGATCGCGGAACTCGCCCTTGCGGTGCGTCACCAAAGGCGCCAACAAAGTCAGCTTGGTGCCCTCGGGCAACCCGAGGATCTCCTTGACGATCTCGTCGCCGCTCTGTCCACGGACGAGCTTGCCGCAGAGGTGGCAATGCTGCTGCCCGACGCGCGCGTAGAGAACGCGAAGATAGTCGTAGATCTCTGTGATCGTGCCCACCGTCGAGCGCGGATTGTTCGAGGCGCTCTTCTGCTCGATGGCGATGGTGGGGGACAGGCCCCGCAGATGCTCGACGTCGGGTCGATCGAGCTGTCCCAGAAACTGCCGCGCATAGGCGCTGAGGCTTTCGATGTAGCGCCGCTGCCCCTCGGCATAGAGCGTGTCGAAGGCGAGGCTGGACTTCCCCGAGCCCGACACGCCCGTGAACACGACGAGTTCGCGCTTGGGGATCTCGAGCTGGTCGATGCGAAGGTTGTGCTGCCGGGCGCCGATGACCACGATGCTGTCGGGCTCGCGAACCGGACGACCCTTTCGGCCTCCTCCGCGGCGCGGGGCGGAGCCGGACCGCGTGCGCTTGGGAGCTTCGCGCCTGGTCTTCGTGACGGGCATGGTCGGGGGAGCCGCCTCTTAGCACGATCGGGCAAAAGGTGCACGCTTGTTCAGCGCCCCAGCCGCCCGGCCCCCCTGCGGCGCCACGCGTTCGGTTGCCCGATCCCGAGCCGGGAGGGACCATCCCCCGGATGCGAGATCGGGAGATGCTGATCACCGGAGGCTCGGGTGGCCTCGGGGTGGTCGTGACCG
>CAZYSW010000886.1:0-1967 GCA_964650105.1 uncultured Nannocystaceae bacterium | reverse complement strand
CCTCGGGGAGACCGAGCTCCACCCCGAGCGCCCGGACCTCGTCCTTGAAAAGCTCGCGCAGAGGCTCGACGACCCCCATGTTCATGCGTTCGGGCAGCCCCCCGACGTTGTGGTGCGTCTTGATGGTCGCCGAAGGTCCACGGTGGCTCACGCTCTCGATCACGTCCGGGTACAGCGTGCCCTGGACCAGATAGTCCGCACCGCCCAAGGCCCTGGCCTCCGCTTCGAAGACGTCGATGAACGTGGCCCCGATGCGCTTGCGCTTCACCTCGGGATCGGTGACCCCGGCCAGTGCGGCGAGGAAGGACTCCGAGGCATCGACGACGCGAAGCGGATTGTGCAGGCGCCCCGCGAACATTCGCTCGACCTCCTGCCGCTCGTCCTTGCGCAAGAGCCCGTTGTCGACGAACACGCAGTGCAGGCGATCTCCGATGGCCTTCTCCACCAAGAGCGCGGCCACCGATGAATCGACGCCGCCGCTTAGGCCGCAGACGACGTGCCCCTGGTCGCCGACCTGCGCCCGTACGCGCTCGATCGCCTCCTCCGCGAACGCGGCCATGCTCCAGTCCCGCCGATAGCCGCATTCGTCGAGGAACGCCGAGAGGATCTCCTTGCCCCGCGGCGTGTGGGACACCTCGGGGTGGAACTGCACGCCCCACATGCGGCGGGTCTCGTTGACGATCGCCGCGTGCTCGCAGCTCTCGGAGCTCGCCACGGTGCGAAACCCGTCGGGCAACCGCGCCACGCGATCGCCGTGGGACATCCACACCGGCACCACCGCGCCTTTCTCGAACGGCGCAACCGGGCCCGCGGGCTCGAGGACGTGCACCGTCGCCGCGCCGTATTCCCGGGTGTCTGCGCGCACCACCGACCCCCCGAGCCCCTGCACGATCACGTACAGCCCGTAGCAGATCCCCAGCACCGGCAGCCCGAGCCCGAGCACCCGCGGATCGAGCTGTGGAGCGCCTTCCTCGTACACCGTGGACGGCCCCCCCGAGAAGACGATCCCGCGGGGCTCGAGCGCCTCGATGCGGTCGAGGGCACGGTCGAACGGCACGATCTCGGCGTAGACGCCGAGCTCACGGACCCTGCGCGCGATGAGCTGCGTGACCTGGGATCCGAAATCGACAACGACGAGGCTCTCGTGGTGCGCCACCTGGCTCTCCTCCTGCTCGGCCTGCGGTGGGTCGTCCCCGGCGCGCGTGAGCGTGACCCCGTCCGCTCCGGCTCCGCGCTACTCGACCCGATAGTTGGGGGCTTCCTTGGTGATGATGACGTCGTGGACGTGGCTCTCCCGAAGCCCCGCCGAGGAGATCCGGCGGAAGCGTGCCTTGGCCTTGAGCTCGGCGATGTTGGCGGCGCCGACGTAGCCCATGCCGGACCTCAGACCGCCGATGAGCTGGTAGAGGCTCTCGGCGAGCGGCCCCCGGTACGGCACGCGACCTTCGATGCCTTCGGGGACCAGCTTCCGATCCCCCACGCCTCCCTGGAAGTAGCGATCCTTGCTGCCGGCCCGCATCGCCCCGATCGATCCCATGCCGCGGTAGACCTTGTAGCTGCGGCCCTGGTACAGGACGAGCTCGCCGGGCGCTTCGTCGGTTCCGGCGAACAGGCTGCCGATCATCACGGCGTCGGCACCGGCGGCGAGCGCCTTGACCACGTCCCCCGAGTACTTGATCCCACCGTCGGCGATCAGCGGCACGCCCAGCTTCCTGGCCTCTTGCGCGCACTCCAAGATCGCGCTCACCTGGGGCACGCCGACGCCGGCGACCACCCGCGTGGTGCAGATCGATCCCGGACCGATGCCGAGCTTGACTGCATCGGCGCCGACCTCGACCAGCGCCCGATACGCCGCCGGCGTTGCGATGTTGCCCGCCATCACCTGCAGATCCCGGTAGGCGCTTCGGATCTCCCGCACGACGTCGAGCACGCGGCTCGAATGCCCATGGGCGGTGTCGACCACGATG
>CAZYSW010000885.1:0-1974 GCA_964650105.1 uncultured Nannocystaceae bacterium | reverse complement strand
TGTGCGAAATCGGGGGATTGGGTCTGTGGGAAGAGAAGGTCCACGAAGCGCTCGGCGGTCGGTCGTGGCTCGTGGTTCGCCAGTCCCGGACGCTCGTTGGCCTCGATGACGAAGTACGCGTCGCCCGAGAGGTCGGGGACGATGAAATCGAGGCCGACGACGGGGATGTCGATGACCTGCGCCGCCTTCACCGCCGCGTCTCGCAGCGCCGGAGAGAGCTCGGAGGTCACGTCGTGAATCGTGCCGCCGGTGTGCAGGTTCGCGGTCTTGCGGACCGCGAGGACCTCGCCCTGCGGCAGGGTGTCGTCGATGTCGTACCCGGCCATTCTCACGCATCGCAGCGTCTCTTCGTCCTCCGGAATCTTGCTCTCGCCGCCGGTCGCGGCCGCACGCCGACGACTCTGCTTCCTGATGAGTTGCCGGATCGTGTGCTCGCCCGTCCCGATGACCTGCGCGGGGCGACGAATCGCGGCGGCGACCACGTGGTTGTCGATGACGATGATGCGGACATCGTGGCCGGAGACGAACTGCTCCAGCAGGACGTCGGATCCGGCCTCTCGGGCGCGCTCCACCGCCGCGCTCACCTCGTCGATGTCCCGCACGTCGACGGCGACGCCGATCCCTTGTTCCCCGCGCGAGGGTTTGACCACCAGCGATCCGTGCGCCTTCAAGAAGTTCTCGTTCTGGCGCTTCGTACCGGCGATCCGCTGCGCTGGAACGCTCAATCCCGCGTCTCGGAGCAATCGCCAGCACAGGCGCTTGTCGTCGCAGATCTGGAACGCGACCGCCGACGTCAAGTCGGTCAGGGACTCGCGGCATCGAACGGCGCGGCCACCGAAGGAAAGCTCGAAGATGTTCCGCTCTTCGTCCAGGACCTGGACCTGGATGCCGCGCCGACGGGCTTCGTTGGTGATGATCCGGGCGTAGGGGTTGAGCGCGGCATCCGGGGCCGGGCCGATGAAGAGCCGCTCGTTGATCGGGTTCTTGTGCTTGAGGCAGAACACCGGCACACGAACGAACCCGAGCTTCTCGTACAGGGTGATCGCCTGCTGGTTGTCGTGCATGACCGACAGGTCCATGAAGGCACGGCCCCGCGCCAGGTAGTGCTCCGAGAGCTGCCGAACCAGCGCTTCGCCGACCCCCGGGATTCCCGTCTGCGGGTCGACGGCCAGACACCACAGGCTGGAGCCCAGCTCGGGATCGTCGAACGCCTGAACGTGGTCCACACCCGTGACGGTCCCGATGATCTCCCCATCGCGCTCGCTTTCGGCCACCAGGTGGGTGAGGACGCGGGAGTTCTTCTTCCGCACGACGAAGTCGACGTCGACGGGGACCATCTGCCGGGAGCCGTAGAGCCGATTCATCGCCTGCACGTCCTCTCGGTTGCGAATGCGGCGAATGAAGAAGCCCTTCGGACGGCGGCTCGAAGAGCGGTACCTGGCGAACCACAGCCGGTAAGTGTGGGACGGATCGAGAAACAGGCGCTGGGGCGCGAGCGACAGGGTCACCTGGGGGTCACGCAAGTACAGCGCGATGTCGCGCTTTCCTTCCTGTTCGGCGCACAGCGTCGATGCGAGTCGTTCGTGGTCCCGGAAGGTGTGCCCGAACAGCAGACGACCCCATCCGGTCTCGATCACGACGTCCTCGGCGAGCTGCTCGGCGTCGTGCCCGGTCGGCTCCCGCCAGCTCTGCATCGACAGCCCCCGCTCTCGCTCCAGTCGGTGCGCAGCGCGTCGTCCTCGCGTAAAGACCATGCCTCCCCCGATCAAAGTCCGTGTGACTGCAGCCACATTTCGAGCAGCGCCACCTGCCACAGCTTCGAGCCGCGCAGGGGAGTGATGTGGTCGGCGGGATTGCGCAGGAGCGCGTCGAGATACGCGCGGCGAAAGAGCCCGCGGCTTCGGGCTCGGGGTGACTCGAGGACGTCGCGCACCCGGCTCGCGAAGCGACCTTCGAGGTACTTGAGGGCCGGGA
>CAZYSW010000884.1:0-1977 GCA_964650105.1 uncultured Nannocystaceae bacterium | reverse complement strand
ACCGACAGGCCGCGCACGCACCGATTCCTCACCCGCCTCGGCATCGCAGGATGTTCGTATGCCACAACCGCCGGCCTCGACGCGAGGCTCGCCCCTTCCGGCAACGGTGGCACGCTTGCCCGCCTGGCCGGCGATCGGGCCCGACCCCGACGTCTCGTGCCATACTTCGCCGGCATCGATGCAGGCAATCTTCCAGGGAACCTCGACGTACATCGTTTCCGACGAGCTGGCTCGCGCGGTGGACGTCTCCGTGCACCTCGGTCGTCCACTCCTCGTCAAGGGGGAGCCCGGGACCGGCAAGACGCTGCTCGCGCTGGCTCTGGCCGAGGGGTTATCGATGGACGTGGAGCGGTGGCAGGTGAAGTCGACGACCAAGGCCGTCGAAGGGCTCTATGTGTACGACACCGTACGTCGCCTTCACGACAGCCGCTTCGGTGACGGAGACGTGAGCGACATCTCGCGCTACATCACGCTGGGGCCGCTGGGTCGGGCTTTCGAGCGGGAGGACAGGTGCGTGGTGTTGATCGACGAGATCGACAAGGCCGATCTCGAGTTTCCCAACGACCTGTTGCACGAGCTGGACACGATGAGCTTCACCATTCCCGAGACCGGGCGGACGATTCGAGCGCGTACCCGCCCGGTGGTCGTGATCACCAGCAACAACGAGAAGGAGTTGCCCGACGCGTTCTTGCGGCGCTGCGTGTTCCACTGGATCGAGTTCCCCGACCGAGAGCTGATGGCGCGGATCGTGCGTGTCCATCACCCCGACGTGGAGGACGAGCTTCTGGCCGGTGCCCTGGAGGCGTTCTATCGCCTGCGGGAGGTGGACGGCCTCCGAAAGCCACCCAGCACCAGCGAGCTCGTCGACTGGGTCAGCGCCCTGCGACACTCGGGCATGGATCCGCGCAAGCTCCTGGGCGCCGGGCTCCCCTTCTTGGGCATCCTGCTCAAGAAGGAGCAGGACATCGAGGTGGCGACCCGGCGCATGCGTCGGGGAACCGGTTGAGCAGGCCATGAGCGCCGCATTCCTGGATTTCTTCTACCGTTTGCGGTCGCTGGGCGTGCCCGTGACCACCCACAACTGGCTCGCGCTCATGGACGCGCTCGGCAAGGGCCTGCACCAAGATTCCCTGGAGGGCTTCTACGACGTCGCACGCTGCCTGCTCGTCTCCACCGAGACGCACTACGACGCCTTCGATCAGGCCTTCGCCGAGACGTTCAGAGGCGTATCCCGAGACGTGAGCACGGTGCTGCGTCAGATCGACGACTGGCTGCGCGATCCGAAACGCCTCGCGTACCTCGATCCTGCGCTGAAGGAGGCCCTGCAGAGCATGGACCTGGAGGAACTTCGTCGGCAGCTCCAGGAGCGGCTCGCCACCCAAAAGCGGCGACACGAGGGCGGCAGTCGCTGGATCGGCACCGGGGGAACGTCGCCGTTCGGTCAGGGCGGGTACAACCCGGCGGGCATTCGGATCGGTGGGAGCGGTGGAGGACGCAGCGCTCTGGCCGTGGCGGATGCACGTCGTTTTCGCGCCTATCGAAGCGATCTGGTGCTCGATACCCGTCAGATCGCCGCCGCGCTGCGCAAGATCAGGAAGATGGCCCGCAAGGGGACCGAGCAGGAGCTGGATCTCGACGAGACCGTCGACGCGACCGCGCGCAACTGCGGAGACCTGGAGATCGTCACGCGTCCGCCTCGCAAGAACGACGTTCGGGTCATCCTCATGATGGACGTGGGTGGCAGCATGGACCCCTATGCCCGTCTGGTGAGTCGTCTCTTCAGCGCTGCGTGCCAGGGAGGTGGGTTTCGCCGCCTCGAGTCGTTCTATTTTCACAATTGCCCCTATGGCAACGTCTACCGCGACGCGAGCTTCACCCAGCCGGTCAAGACGGCGGAGCTGATTCGGACCTACGAGCCGAGCTGCGTTCGCCGAGCTCGAGGACGGCTCGGTGAAGTGGTATGCCGCTCCGCCACCG
>CAZYSW010000883.1:0-1982 GCA_964650105.1 uncultured Nannocystaceae bacterium | reverse complement strand
GCTCATTTTGCAGCGCTCGACCATGTGGCACTCGGGGCAAGGGCCGCGCAGAAAGTTGGCGGCGAGGAGGCGGTCAGTGGACGCCGACGTCGCCTCCCCGGATCGGCTGCACGATGCGCAATGCTCCGCGCACGCCCTCACATCCGCGTCCAGGGCGCGGCGGGCGGTGAGTTCGGATTCGGCATCTTTGGCGCGCACCCACTCAAGGCGACGTTCGTTGGCCAGAAGGGTAATGTCACGGTCCAACCATCCGCCGCCTGCCTCTATGTAGCCCTCTGCTGGTGTGGCAATGCCCGCAGCAGAGAGCGCGCAGAGCGCCTGGTAATTCAGGTGCTCTGCCTTGCGTCGCCAGTAGTCGCACTGCGCACTAAGCCCCGCCACCTCCTCCGTGTGCCGCTGGCGTTCGGCGAGGATGGCTGCATGCAAGGCGTAAAAGTCGAGGTCCGAGAGTCCCCGTGAACCAATCTCTTCGAGCAGCTCCAGCGCGTTTTTCGTCTCACTCATCGCTCGCTCCTTCAGCCTCGAAGGCAACCACGGGCGCAGCGTCTCGGATGTTGTCTGAGAGCGGCGCCACAACAAGCTCCCACCCGGGGCCACGAAACAGGAACAGGTCGTCTTTGTGGTCGCCGCGACCAACCTCAATCCATTCGGCAGGCAGGTGCTGCAACACCCGCCACAGTAGGCCTCTGTTCAAGAACCCGCCGAGCAAGGCGCCGGGAGTTATCGCGTGCGGGACAAACTTCCTTTTCAGTCCGTCCACGCATTCGCAATCGACGGTCCCCTCCCCTTCGCATTCCGGGCAGTCTCCCTGGTTGCAATGCGAGCAACGGGCGTTGCCGAGGCAGTCACGGCACATAACCGTTGCTGACCCGCTGCATTCTGGGCAGTCGGACTCCATCAGTTCCAGGGCGCCATCCTTTGCCCAGGCAAGGAGACGCTCGGAGTCAACTGGACGGGATGGCGTGTTTTTCTCCATCTTCCAAGCACTCACCGGCAGGCTCGGCTCAATCGGCGCTCCTGGGTGGTGCCCGGCTACGAAAAGAAGGATCGTTCCGTCCGTCGCTGCCGTCGCCGCGCTCCCGCGCCGCGTGCCAGTCAGACGCTTCCCGTAATACCGGTCTCGATTGAACTTAGCTGGAGCCTCGACAGGCCAACCGCTTGCGGCGAGTAGCGCGTTGTCGATCCAGTTTGCATTCGTCTCACTCATCGCTCAGCCTCCAATCGTCTTCTCCTCGTCCACAGCGTGGACTTCCTGTGCTGCTTCGCTCGATTGCACTCATTGCACGCGAGTTCCGTGCCGTTTCGCCGGGCCTCCATGACCCAGCCGTAGGCGCGCGTGAATGTCACCTCACACGTGCACCGGAGCTTGCACCGGCGCGCCTTGCCGGCGCCGGTGATCTCGAGGACTTCGACGCCGCGGATGGTGTCGCCGGGTTGGAGGGAGGGTTGGCGGGTCACTCTTCAGCCCTCCTCTGGTTCCTCCAGCACCTCGCCGGTTTCTGGATCGTGGGAGGTCACCTCGATCCCATGAGCCTCGAGCGCCGCCGTCACCGCTGGATCGAAGTCCACAACCTGAACTCGTCCGATCTCCGGCGCCTCGTCGAGCACCTGCGCGCGTGCCATCTCTGCCGAGCGCGGGATCCAGGTGAAAAGCCTACGGATCGCGGTCTTGCGAGCCATAGCCTCCCAGTCGGTGGACCACGCAGGCTGCGCGCCCTTGCCGCGCTTTCGATACTTCTCCACCTGGGCCTTCGTGAGCACAACGAAGACCGCATCTCCACTCCGGAGCTTCGCTACCGCATAGACATGCGTGACCGGCTGTTCCTCGCGGTCAAGCTCCTGTGAAGGCACATGCTTGATCGTCCGATCTAGGCCGAGAGTCCACTCGAACGTGTCCCCCTGGTAGACTACCTCGGCGTAGATGCTGCTGACTTCGCCGGACCGGCGCGCCAAATCGAGCATCCCTAGGTACCCGATTTGCA
>CAZYSW010000882.1:0-1985 GCA_964650105.1 uncultured Nannocystaceae bacterium | reverse complement strand
CCTGGGTCCGGACGTCGGCGACGAGTTCATCACCGCGGTCGGCCGCCTCATCAAAGCCAACCTCGCCGAAGCCGACACCATCGTGCGCCACGCGTCGAACACCTTTGCGGTGATCCTCGACGACTGCGGCACGGACACCGTCTCGCACGCCGCCGAGCGCCTGATCGCACGCATCGAACGGGCAACGGTGGAGACGTCGGCCGGACCGCTCAAGACCTCGATCTCCATCGGCGCCATCGCGGTGCCGGACCACGCAAACACCGCCGCAGACGCCATCGCCCGCGCCCGAAGCACGTTGGAGCACGCCAAGCGCTTGCACCGGTCTCATGTCGTCTGCTCCGGAACGGAGGCGAGCGCACCACAAAGCAAAAGCACCGTGACCGGCGAGGTCATGTCCGCCCTCGAGGAAGACCGGCTCGTTCTCGCGCTCCAATCGATTGTCGATGCGGCGACCGGGAAAACGGCGTTCTACGAGGCTCTGCTGCGCCTCCGGCGCCGGGACGGGACGCTGGTCGCTGCCGCCGACTTCATCGAGGAAGCCGAGCAACTCGGCCTCGCCAAACTTCTGGATCTCCGGGCGCTTGAACGCGCGCTCGCGCTCCTGTCCACGCATCCGCGCCTGAAACTCAGCCTGAACGTTTCGAGCCTGACGCTGGGCGACAGGGATTGGATCGCCACGCTCGAAACCAGCGCGGCGAACGACGCGAGCCTCGCCCCGCGCCTTACGGTCGAAATCACGGAAACGGCGATGATTCACGATCTCGACGGGGTGCGCGCATTCGTCGAGCTTCTGCGAAAAATCGGATGCCGCACCGCGATCGATGATTTCGGAACCGGCTATACGTCCTTCCGCCACCTCAAGACGCTGCCCATCGACATGCTGAAAATCGACGGCATGTTCGTGAACGATTTGCCGAACGATCACCGCGGCCGCGTCATCGTGGGTTCGATGATCGAGATGGCGAAGGGGCTCGGCTTGGAGACGGTGGCCGAATGGGTGCGCGACCGGGAAACGGCGGAGTTTCTAAAAGCCGCGGGCGCGACGTATCTTCAGGGCTTCTTCTACGCAAACCCCGAGACGCCCGAAGAGCTGCAACGCAAGGGCCTGCTTTAGCCGTTCCCTGTTGGCGCGTCAGTCCCCCCTTGTGGAGGAGGCTAAAGCCTTTCCGACTTGGACGGAAATGGCGCCGCCCCCTCACCCGGCATCTTCGCTTCGCTCCGAGCCGACCCCGGATCACGTCCTGGGCAAGCTCTCTCCCCACCGGGGAGAGGTAAAGGGGTGGGTGCCTCTCGCGTCCCCTCTTCCCGTCCATGCGAAGCATGGCGTCGCCGTGACCGCGAGGGGAGGTGCCCTGACACACCGCAACAGGAACGGCCAGAGCATGTTCCGCCCATACGGACGCACGTTCTTTACCCTCCCCTTGACGGGGAGGGTGGCGCCGCAAGGCACCGGGTGGGGTAAAGCCAGGAAACCCAGCGTCGGGGAGAAGAGGGAAGCGCGATGCAATCCTGGTCAGAACGGAAAACGTTCGAGACGAGCGCTCTCTCGCACGCGCACGGCACCAACGGCTTCGAAACACGCGGAGCGAGGTCTGGAGAGTCTACTCGTGATCTTTCGCGAGGCGCTCGAGCCGCTTCTGCATGGCGCTGAGCTGCGCCTTGAGCTCGCCGAGCTCGTCCTTGGACGGCTCCGTGCCCTCGCTGGTCGCGTCGGCCTTGTCCTCGTCCTCTGCCGGGAACTTTCCGCCACCGAACGAGGCGGTCCACATGCTCATGGCCTGCTCGAACATCGCCATGTTCTTGCGCGCCTGATCTTGGTAGGCCTCGAACGCAGCCGCGGGATTGGAGAAGGCGCTCGCGAACATCGACCGGAACTTCTCCTGCTCCTTGACGAGGTTCTCCAGGCTGAACTGGAGATAGCTCGGCACCATCGAGCCGATGTTGTCGTCGTAGAAGCGAATGAGCTGACGCAGGAAGGGAATCGG
>CAZYSW010000881.1:0-1986 GCA_964650105.1 uncultured Nannocystaceae bacterium | reverse complement strand
TGACGCTCAGCCTCGAGCTACGCTTGATCGGCCTCATGCGCTTCCGGCCGAAGCCTTCGAGCGTTTCCCATCCGGACCACTCGCCCAGGAAGTATTCATGAAGGTCGTCGCTGTCCCATCCGACCAGGGCCTCGCCAGCCTCCCGCAGAATCGTCGGGTAGCAGACCCCCCAGAGGTATGCGTTCTGCTGCAAGCTCCGCGTGCGCTTGACCTCGTTCACTTCCACCCGGTACACGCGATCGGCCGGCAGGTTGTGAATCTCTCGGATGAGACGCCCGAGCGCTTCGTCTCGCGGGCGGTCCTTGGGCAGAACGATCGGGTTCATGCCTCCGCAACCTCCTCGGCTGTCTCCTCTGTCGTCTCCTCAGGCTCATCATCCGAGCCCGGCTCCCGGCTCTCCGGGGGAGTGAACCCGTACGGCGAGCCTTCCAGCTCGAGCCACAGCGCATTGCGGCCGGCCTCGATGCGCTCCCGAGAGAACGTCTCGACACGTTTCCAAGACCGTGTGCCGAACACCTTCTCGATCAGGTCGCCTTTCGCCTGCTTCGCTTCCTTGGCCTGTCCGCCGTGGTGCTTGTTCAGCAGCTCAATGATCTCGTCGAGCGCGATTTCCTTCTGTTCCTTGTCGAACTGCCACTTGGGCTTGCCGTCCGGGGACACCAGCTCTTGGCTGTTGCGAGACGTGTCGACGCCGACGTGCTCGCCGCCGAGATTCAGAAACTCGATGTGGGGCCGGAAGTCGTCGAAGGTAGGATTCTCGAAGGTCTTCCCGTCGATGAGCGTCGAGCGGTCCTTGAGGATGCTGCCCTCGCGCCAGACACGGCCGGTTTCCATGTCCCGGTGCTTCGACATAAGCACGAGAAGCGACGGCTCGTAACCCGTCTCGGTCTCGGCCTTCATCTTCACGCCGGTCTTTTGCAATTCCTTCTTGCCGCCCTCCTGCTCGAAGAAGTCGTACTCGTAGCCGGCGCGGCCGCACATGATGATGTGGCACTTCGAGTTGACGAACAGATCCGTGAACCGGCCCCACTCTTGCTTGAGCCACGCCCAATCCTGGAACTGGAGGCCGTGCGTCCGATTCTTCCGGGCCGCGTACGACTCGGTCAGGTCGCGCCAGAAATGGCTGATGGAGTCGATCAGGAGCACGGAGGCGTTCTCCTCGGCCTCCTTGATCGCGGCGAGGAGGTCGACGAACGCGCGAGTCTTCGCTGTCCGCAACTCGATGTGGGCCGCGTCGAACTGAGGCTTCACCCAATCCGACCCCGTCTCGGTGTCAAGGAAGTAGACCGGCCGGTTGCCGATATCCAGCTTGCGCTCGCGCATCAGCTCCACAAGGCCGATCGCCAGCATGGTCGCCGTGTAGGTCTTGCCGTCGCCAGCGAAGCCCATGAACCCGGCCTTCAGGTACGCCTGCGTATTCGTCGCCGGCTTAAACAGATTGCTCACTCTCGTTCTCCTCTTCCTCGTCCGTCTCGATGTCTTCCGAGTCGCATTCGGGGCAACGCACCGGCTCGACGAAGGCAAACCAGACAGCGTCGCACTCCATGCAGTAGCAGTTCATGCCACTTCTCGCTTCTCTCGTTCCTGCGCCTCGGCCCGCTCCAACAGCTCGGGGAGATCGGCGAGGCGGTCATAGTCCAGTACCGGGAGCACGACGCCGCCACGGAGGATCACTTCGACCGTCTCGATTTCCAGCCCGCCCTCCTGTGGCTCCCAGCGAGTCGCCGGGCGCACCGGGCTGTAGCTGTACGTCATTCGGTATGTGAGGTCGTCCAGCTCGAGCTCGACCACGTCGTAGCGCGTCACGACGCCTGCCTCCGCAGAAACATCGGCATCTGCTGCTCCCTGATCCGCTCGATAGCCCGACGTAGGGCCGCGAGGCGCTCGAGCTTGGCTGCCTTGGT
Organism: uncultured Nannocystaceae bacterium; assembly: GCA_964650105.1. Taxonomy (GTDB): domain Bacteria; phylum Myxococcota_A; class Polyangia; order Nannocystales; family Nannocystaceae; genus CAZYSW01. The sequence goes on along the minus strand of CAZYSW010000881.1, from coordinate 82 downwards.
CATCGCCGCGCCTCGCTGATATGCACCACCTTGCCGCTCCATCGCTTGATGGCCTCCTGCCTTGCCTGGGCGACGCGCTGCT
>CAZYSW010000880.1:0-1988 GCA_964650105.1 uncultured Nannocystaceae bacterium | reverse complement strand
CCCCCGCTCGACGTATCGACCGCGCAGCATCTCGTTGCTGAGCTGCTCGGGAGAGCGATCCTTGATCCGTATCGACAACGAGCTCAGCCCCGTGATGTCGTCGGTCTCGCTGACGAGCTCGATGCCCAGGCCGACCGGGGGGGTGGCATACAGAAGGCTCGAGCGCAACGAGTTCCGGATCACGTTGGCGAGGATGTCCTCGAGGTCGGTGCGGAAGATCCGAACCGCGGCCCCCCGACCCGTGATCTGCAGCGGCGCCAGCTCCAGCGAGGCGAACTGCTTTTCGCCGCTGACGCGCTCGTACACCTCCGACACCAACGCGGCGTCCACCTGAACGATGCACAGCTCCCGGATCAGACCGCTGAGGCGCTCGAATGCCTGCCGCCCCAGCACGTGTCCCGCGCTACGCAGCACGCGGGCGAGCTCGAGCTTCTTGCTCGACTTCATGCGGTGGGGCTGCCTCATGGAGGTGGACCACCGCGCGAGCTCCTCGAACGCCTTGATCATCGGTCGGAAGATGGGGTCCTTGCGATGGAGGTTGAGCGTCACCCGGTGCGCACGCGCGACCTTCTCGAGCTCCTCGAGATAGCCCAGAAACCGCCCGTGAATCCCCGCGGGGCCGCTGGCCGATCCCTCGCCCCCGCGCCCGTCGCCCTCGCCCTCGTCCCCGAACAATCTTCGACTGAGCACCTCTGCTCGGTGCTCGGCGTCGGGGGCATCGAACTCCAGCGCACGCCCGACGTCGGCCAAGAACGCGGTGTTGTGCTTGAGGATCTCGTGTCGGATCAGACTCAGGATGCGGGCGACTTCGGGGAAGCTCTTGGGGTCCCGCTCGAGGAGCTGCCGAAGCGACGCCCCCCGGTAGTGACGATAGATGCGCCACGACGGGACCACGACGAGGATGGTGAGCAACACGCCGCTGGCCAGGTAGAACTGCATAAAGCGAGCCCGGATGTCCGCGTCGAGGGCCTGTGCCCGATCCCAGTGCAGGTCGTAGTCGCTCGCCTCGGCCAGATAGCGCTCGAGCTGCTCGCGGGCCTGGAACGGCTGCGCTTGCTCCCACAGCAGCTCCGCCAGCACGAACCGGGCGGTCAGCGAGCCGAGGTCGGCGGCGCGGCGCAGGTGCGGGATCGCCTCGTCGGGCAGGTCGTCGCGCAGGAGCAACCCCAGACGCTCGTGAACCTCCACCTGATCCTGCTGCATCGCCAGGCTTTGCTGCCAGTACTGCCTGGCGTCCCCGACCCGGTCCTGCGCGTACACGACCCGAGCGAGCTGGTTGAGGACGACCGGCTCCTCGGGGAAACGATCCCGCGCCTCGAGCAGGATCTTCTCGGCCATCTCCCAGTCCTGGTGCTCGGTTCCCCGCAGGTACGCCTCGTTGATCGTGCGCTGCAGTTCCGGCGCCAGAAAGCGCAACGACTCCTCGGCGGGAGGGCTGATGGCGGGGGGCTCGTCCTGGCGAATCTCTCGCTCCAGATCCTCGAGCGCCTTTCGGGCCCGTTTGGCGTCGGGATCGTCGAAGGCCGCCAGCCGCAAGAAGCGCTCGTAGTGGTCGCGGGCGCGCTCGCGGTCGGTCCGGGCGTACAGCTCTCCGAGCAGGAGGTGCAGTCGATACAGATCCGGACGCAGACGAATGGCGGCCGACAGGTGCTTGATCGCCTCCGCATCCTCGGCGCCGGCGAATTCCTTCTTATAGATGAGCCCCAAAGTCACGTGGGCGTGATAGTCGGAGCGATCCATGCGAATCGCCCGCTTGAGATCGTCCACGGCCTGCAGAAACCGTCCGGTCCTCGCCAGCGCCACGCCACGCGTGTAGTAGGCGCGCGGAAACCATGGCGAGTCGTCGATCGCCCAGGTGAGCTCGGCCTCCGCCTCCTCGAAATCACCGCGCCGAAGCGCGGCGACCCCCCGCTTGTAGGCCGCCTCCGCCTCCTTGGTCGGGCGCCATCCCTGCGTCGCGTCGAGGCGCCGCAGTTCGTCCTCGAAGC
>CAZYSW010000879.1:0-1990 GCA_964650105.1 uncultured Nannocystaceae bacterium | reverse complement strand
GCGGTGATCACACACGCGCCGAAGTGCCCGGCCCTCCGCAGTCTTCCGGCGATGGTTCAGGCGGCACCCAAGGGCTGGTGGAAGCGCTCCACACCTTCAGCGACCCCAAGAATTGGGCAGTTTCGGCTGAGCAGAAGCCGGTCGAGGGCTACCGCAACGTCTACCGCCTGGCCGAGACGCCAACAATCCTCGCTTTCGACCGCGTCGTGGCGTACCATTTCGGATTCGACCGATGGTATGGAGACGCCGGCGCAATCGGAGTGGACGGGGAGGGCCCGGGAAGCTGTTTGGGGAGGGTCATTGCGGACGACGGGACGCTCTGCCCCTCGGTGGTGTTGCCAGGTTTGGAAGTGCCATTGCCACTCGGGCGAGAGCTCCTCGATATCGTCGGCAACGCCGATCGCGACGTGGCCTTGATGTGCGATCCGCTGCCTCACCACGCCTTCGTCTACTACCAGCAGGGCGTGCCAGTGGGCGAGGTTCGGCTCTCGTTTTCCTGCGCCAAGGTCAGCGTGGCCCCCGGTCCCGAGGTAAGTCAGCATTCACCCGAGCTCAAGGCGCACGTGAGGGACCTGTGCCATCGTGCGGGCATGAAATTGTGTGGCGACCCCGGCGAAGATTCGACGCTGGCGGAGGCTTGGCGCCGCTGGAGAAAACTCCGGCTCGAGACGGCCGAGGACGGCGGGCTGTTCCTGTCGCCCGGCTTCCGAAGGCGACCTCGGCCCTTGTCGTTCGACGGTACAGTCGCGGTGGGCCAGACTACGCCTCGGCAGCGGCGCGAGCTATGTGTGTGGAACACGGAGCACGTCGTCGCGTTCCGCGCGCCTGCTGCGCCCGGGGGCGGACGTGGGCTCGAGTTCCCCGGCGTGCCGGGCAGGCATGTGGCCCGAGGCCTCCCCTGGCCCGAGTGTGTGAAGCGCTTTCCAGAGTGTGAGCGCACCATTTCAGAGGTTCTTCCCTGCCAGGATCGCGCGCAGCGCGGTGATGTCACCTTCGCGCTGCCCGGGAGCAGTCACTGCCGCGCCATGCGCGAATGCATCTGGGGGTTCGAGGCACATTTGGTCGTGGATTCCCCATCCGCTGGTAGTCGACGCTGAGGGGGCGTCGAAGTCTTGTTTGAGCCGATCGCGCAGGCCGCCGGTGTGTACCAGGCGTCGAGGGCCGTGGGCGAGGTAGCCGCGGCTGTAGCGCTTCGCCTGGCCCGCCTCGAGCGCTTTCCCGTCAAGGAGCTCGTCAAGCGCGGCCACATTGACCAGCCCGAATCCGAGAGCGACCTCGTGGAGAAGATTCTGGCATTCTTTGGGCTCGGAACCTCGCTGGTTGGCACGCGAGCTTTGGTAGCGAGCAGGTGGGGTTCAGGCGTTCGGCAGCCTTCAAGGCCGAGCCTGAGGCCGTAGCCGCCTGGCTACGACTGGGGGAACTCGAAGCGGCGGAGCTCGCCACCGAGCCGTACGACAAGAACGCCTTCAAGGATCTGCTGAACGAGATTCGCACTTGGACGGTGGAGCCTTTCCCCGACGTGGAGCAACGGTTCGTCGAGACCTGCGCAGCGGCCGGCGTCGCGGTTGTGCTCGTGCCCGAGCTGCTGAAGATCCATCTGAGCGGCGTCGCCCGCTGGCTTCACAAAGACGAGGCGCTCATCCAGCTGAGTCTTCGCGACAAGACCGAGGACCACCTGTGGTTCAGCTTCTTCCACGAAGCCGGCCATATTCTGTTCCACAGCCGTCGCTCGCGATCGTACCCTCGTCGTGCTCGCTCGGTGGTTCGGCCTCGAAGCCTTCCTCGTGGATGTCGGATGGAAGGCTGTAGAGACCCTGCTCTCGAGCCACCGATGTGGAAGTCGTAGAAACGCTCCTGGCTGGCGGTGATCCAAGTCCGGCTCTGCGGCTCCGCACCTGCCTTGCCGTAGGCGACGGCCGCCGACCGCGTGACCCGACCGAGCTCGTCGACGGTGAGCGTGAGCTCGTGGGTGATGCGCGGATCGGTGGTA
>CAZYSW010000878.1:0-2007 GCA_964650105.1 uncultured Nannocystaceae bacterium | reverse complement strand
CCGACCAGGCCGGGCCCCAGGATGCACAATGCCGCGATGGCGCCCACGATGAGGGCGTTGACGCGCTGGCCGAGCGCGTCGCCCAGACCGATCGCCGTCAGGTGGGTCGCAGCCGCCAGCGCGAGCACGATGGCGATGGGGACCAGCACGTGCCCGAGCCCGACGGTCAGGGCGAGGATGGGCAAGGACACCGCGAGGAGGCCGAGCCCGGCCACGAGGGCGAAGACGTTGGGCCCGATGGTCATCGCCAGCGCGAGATCGCCGGCGCTCAGGCCGGTCATCCGCAGCACCGGCAGGGTGCCCGCCTCTCGCTCGCGGGCGGTCGTGGTGGCCGTGACCACCGGGCCGACCACGACGAGCATCACCGAGGACAGCAGGAACAAGACGGTGCCCACCAGGCCCCAGCGCTCCGCCGGCTCGACCGGCGAGCGATAGCGGACCGAGGGCTCGATGACGGGGGAGAGTGCCGCGATCGGGTCCGTCCAGGCCCCGACCCAGTGCGGGTGATCGGGGTGCTCCACGAGGGCCGCGACGTCCCGCACGTGATCCCGAGCGAGCGTCGCGAGGGTCGCCGACACGTCGGCCGGGCTGGCGTGCGGACCGAGCTGTCCGATGCTCGTCAGGGCCTCGTGCGTGTCCCCGTACGGGAGCTCCCGCGTTCCGGCCAGCCACATCGCCACCTGCAAGCGCTCGATGGGGTCGCGGAGCTCCGCGAGGCCGGTCTGGGTCAGGTCTTCGATCAGCGCGTCGCGCCGGGTTCGATCGCTCGGGGTCGCGAGGCGCTCGCGAGCCTGGAGGCGATCGATGCGGTGCGAGAGGGTGCGGAGCATGTCGCGCTCCAGCGAGATCTGCTCGAGGAGGTGGCGCCGAACTTCCGCCACGTGCCCACCACGACATCCGATCCAACCGATGCCGTCGAAATCGAGTCGATCGCAATCGCCCTGCAGCTCCAGCGGCCATGTCAGGCGCTGTGTCCGGGTCTCCGCCCCGGGGACCGGCGCGGGGCGCAGATCGACGGCCGCCGCCCGGAGGGCCTGCTCGAGCCGGACGTTGTCGCCCTGCAGCACACCGGTTCGCGGATCGGCGTGAATCGACTCCGCCAAGACCTCGGCCTCGTCGAGTCGGTCCGCGGCCAATGCGATGCGGCGCTCGAGCTCGTCGAGGATGGCCAGCCGCAGTCGGGTCTCGTGCGCGAAGCGACGGTCGACGATCGCCTGCTCGCGGTCGTCGTAGGTGCACGAGGGTTGGTTGGGCCCTCCACAGACCGCCCACGGATGTTCCAACCCCAGCTCGACCCGCAAGACGTGCGCCTCGCGGCTGTCGATCTTGCCCAACGCCGAGACCCCCAGCCAGCCGAGCCCGGTCAGCACGAAGATCGTGAGCAGAGCCGAGATCAGGCGAGCCCTCAGATCGCGGCGGAGGAAGGGCCTCAAGCGCAGGTAGAGAGAGTTGCGCATGGTTTGACTCCTTGGGGGTCGGTCTCCTCGCGCGCGGCGAGTCGGAAGCGGGCGGTCGCTGGCGAGACGACAGCGATCATGATCGAGTGTTCCATACTTTGGGGAGGGCTGCTCGCTCCTCCACGGGGATTTCGGGAAGCTCGACTGGTTTCGGGGGGGGTGCGTGACGGGTGGGTGCCTGCGTGGACCCGCCATGGGCCGGCTCCAGGTGGGAGCCGACCGACAGGGCACCCTGCCAACGTACGAGGGGAGGGGGAGATTTCCACGAGACGTGTCGGCCCCCGGTTCCATTCGCGTCGCGTTCGCGCCACCTGGGCGACGGCAGGCGCCGAGCGCGTGGGGGGCGAGGCGGTACGCGCAGGGCCGCGTACCTCGTTTTGAGACGGGATCGCGGGGGTTCGCGGCACGCACGGTCGGCACTGCACGCCGCTGGGCCGCGATGGAACTCCAGCGTAGGATCCGCGGCGTGTCCGATCCGCTCCAGGCGCTCGCCGCTCTCCCGGTGTCCGAGGCCCTCCGCGCGCAGGTGCATCGCTGGCTCGACGCGGCG
>CAZYSW010000877.1:0-2022 GCA_964650105.1 uncultured Nannocystaceae bacterium | reverse complement strand
GGCAAGGGGAGCGGGGGCGGCCCGGCCCCCGGCACGGACCCCGTCAAGGACCCCGGCAAGGACCCCGGCAAGGACCCCGGCAAAGATCCGGGCAAGGACCCCGGCAAGGGGGGCGACAAGGATCCCGGCAAGGACAAGGGGCCCGGCGGCAAGCCGACGGGGCCTGGCAAGAGCCCGGGAGGCAACCCCGGCGATCCCGGCAAGGACCCGGGAAAGAAACCCGGCGGCACGACGAAGGTCCCGATCCTCGGACCCGACGTCCCCGGCGGCGGCAAGAGCCCGGTCCCCGGTCCCAAGCTGCCCCCCGGCGTCGGTCCTCAACCGGGCGGCAAGGGCCCCATCGGCCCCGGTGGCGGCCAGGGTCCCGGAGGACATCCGCCCAAGCTGCCCGACAAGCCGCCGTTCTGATCGCCAATCACGGCCGACGCATCCCCGCCGCGCCGCATCCCCGACCGACGCGGCGGGGTCGTGCCGTCCTCGCACGCCTTGCCCGATGCCTCGTCGGCACGAACGAGCCCGGGTCGCGGTCACGCGTCGTCGGTGCCGGGCGTAGGCAAGGCCAGGATCTCCGCCCACGAGCCCACCACGTCGAGCACGCTGCGCTCGATGGCCTCCAGCACGGCGCCCCGGAGGACGAACGGGCTGGAGACGTCCACCGCGAGCAACGTCCCGGCGGCGGTGGGGTGCACCGTGTTGCACGGCGGAAGCTGCCCGATCCGACGCGCGGCGCGTCGAGGGACGAGCACGCGCCAGCCCGGGCCACGGACGTGCCCCTCCAGCCAGGCCACGTGCGCGTGCCCACCTCTCAACCCACACACGGTTTCGTAGGGGTGATCGTCGTCGGCCGGGTCGAGCGGGCGCCCCGTCGCGCCTACCATGGCGCCGACGCACCGCGGGTCGGCGGCGACGCGTTTGACCGCCTCGTCGAGCACGCTGCTCATGCGCGCCTCGTCGGCGCGACGGCGCGGACGGGGGAAGCATGCGCCGATCTGCACGGGAACGCGGGCGTGGCACGGCTGCACCGGCTCTCCGTACCCGCGCCCGACGAGCGTGTGACCGCGCGGCTCGTGCCGCAACACGACGCTGCTCGCCGAGCCGTGCTCGCCCGGTCGACCGAGCGTCACCGCGGCCTCCACCGCCAGGAGTCGGCGCACGGGGGCCCACGCCCGATCGGTCAGCGATCCACCGGGCTGCAGGTGAGCATCGATCGCCGGGTAACGACCGCCCGACACCACGCGCGGCTGCAGTCGATGCGCACGGGTGACCGCGAACAGCTCGCCGACCAGGAGATCGCCGAGCCGTAGCGCGAGCGGCTCGACCGCCGTCCAGTCGGCCGCGAGCGCAGCCCAAAAGAACGCCCAGTTGCGCCCCGCGTAGTCCTGCAGCGCTCGCGCCTCGTCGAGGTCGGGTGTCACCGGGGCGGTGGACGGACACACCCCACGTCGCGGCGCCCGGGCGATGCGAAGGTCGAGCTCGAGCGCATCGCTCTGCAAGATGCCCCCCGCCACGCTGGCACGGGCGTACATCGAAGCCTCTCCGGCCATCCGGGCCGTCGCGTGCAGCACCGCCACCAGACGCGGTGGTGCGGTGCCTTCCCCCTCGAAGCCCCACGACGCGTCGTCGTCGTCGATCGGCACGGCCGGGGTCAGGCGCACCTGCGGGAATCGGAAGCGAATGCGGGGCGGCTCGGCGTCGACGATCTCCGGCACGGCGAGCCACGTCGGGGGCTCGGGGTCGCCGTCGCGGGGGATCCACCCGGCCAGCCCCGACCACCGCAAGAGCGCCGCGCCGCGCCCCCAAACCTCGATCTCCACACCCTCGATGGGGTCGGTGCCCCCCTCCAGGGTCACGTACAGCAGCCCGTGCGGATCGAGCGGGTAGCCCTCGACGCCTTCGACCGGATCGGCCGGGCCCGCGACGAGCAGGCGTGGTGCCGTGCGAGCACGCGACGCGGCTTCGGCATCGCGAAAGCCCAGGCGGGTCGCTCGGGGCGGAGGATCTTCCCAGTCCTCCGCCCCGAGC
>CAZYSW010000876.1:0-2023 GCA_964650105.1 uncultured Nannocystaceae bacterium | reverse complement strand
ACGTGGCTATCCCGCTGGTGGCCGCGCAGTGCGACACGGGGCATGTGTCGATGACCGCGGCGCATGTGGACCCGCGGTCGGGTGACCCGGTCGATCCGGGCCGCTGTCTGCATGTGCTGGATCGGGGGGTGTGCCGCTCGCAGCTCCACGTGGTCGGCTGTGCGGAGTGCGGCTGGCCGATCACTGCGGATCGGTGGCCGTCACGCCATGACAGCCCGGACGGGTGGGTGCACGGCGAGTGCTGCGCCGACTGCGACCTCTGCAACGACGAGGTGTGCCCCGACTGCGGTTTTGCCGTCGAGCGCAACGTGCTCGTTCGCACCGACAGAGCGGCCGAGTACCCGTGCAAGCCGTGCATGTGGGCGCACGACGAACCGGGGGAGGACGACCGTGGCTGACCCGATGCCTGCGATCGAGGTGACGTTCCGCCCCGACATCAGTGGTGCCCACTGCGAGCCGATCACGGTCGAGATCGACGCCGACGTGGTGTGGGAGTCCATGCCGTCACGGCTGACCGCCGCCGAGCTGCGGCAGGCATGCGAGGACTCCCAGCCCTTGGCCGACCAGCTCGCCATGCTCGTCTGCGAGGACCTGCCAGTGTGGATGGACCTCGACGTGTGCGAGTGGGAGTGGGTGCGCCTTGCCGTCGATGTGGCGAACCCGTGCTACGGGCAGGCCGAGGCGTTGCCAGGGATCTCCCCGCCTCCCAAGTCGGTGCGGATCACATGGCCGGAGGTGACGGCATGACCTGCGAGCAGTGCCGTCAGGCCCACGCCGTCGTCGCCCACCTCGGCCGCTGCACGTGGTGCATCGACGGCTGGTCGACGTGGACCGTACGCGGCTACCACGGCGGCCTGTTCGTGGCTAGAGCCCGCCGCCACCCGAACTGGTGGGGCCACGCCTGGCACTGGGATGGCATGCCGTCCGCATGGTCACCGCGCGAGGTGCGCGACCGGCTCAACGCCGCCTCCCAGAACCTCGGCCTCGGTCCGATGCCACCGATGCAGGTCCACTGCACCCTCGGTGACGCCCGACTCGACCTCGGCCTGCTGCTCGCCGCTCACCATCCCGAGCTGCTCGACGGCTCCGAGGTCATGGGAGAGCTCGGGCTCGACGGCACGGTCCATGTGGTGCCCATCCTCGAGCGGGTCGCTGTGCACCCGCCGCTTCCGTGGGAGACGGACCGGTGAGCCGGCCGGTCTGGCGATACATGATCTGGGTCGGCTACGTCACCGGCCCCCGCTGGCTCGACGACGGCACCGAGATCCCCGGCCGCGAGTACACCCGCCAGGAGTACACGCAGGACCGGGCACACGCCGACGCTCTGATCCGCCGCCGTCGTGAGGACCTGTCGTGGATCCCGGAGGAGCATCGGGCGGGGGCGGTGCTGCTCATCGAGGGGCCGTACCGGGAGCAGGTGGCAGCGTGACCGGCTACGGCAAGGGGGCGAGGGGCAAGGCAACCCGGCTGCACTCGTTGATCGTGCGGGCACGCCGGTCGTGTGAGCGGTGCGGCTACACGTGCCCGTGCCCGACCTACCCGGCGTCGCATTCGGGCTGCCAGTTGCAGTGCGCCCACATCATCGGTCGGGCCCGCGCCCGGACCCGCACCGACCTGGCGAACGCGGTCGCGTTGTGCGCTGGCTGTCACCGCCGGTTCACCTCGGAGCCGATCGAGTGGGCCCGCTGGGTCGACCAGCACTGCGGCCCCACCCACATCGACATGCTCCGCGCCCGAGCCGACGAGGGATGGCAGAGAGTCGATTGGGACTCCGAAGCCGACCGGCTGTTGGCGATCTGGACGGACGTGTGTGCTGCTGGCGGGCTGGTGGATGCGGCGTTGCCGCCGTGGGAGGTGGGTCGTGGCTGACCTGGCCGTGATTGTCCTGTCTGCTGTGGCGTTGGCCGGCTGGGTGGCGTTGCCCGCCCTGTTCGCCGTCCTCGACCAGGAGGAGGCCGACCGTGGCTGAGCGGCACGACACACGCGTCGAGATCGTCGACGTCACCGTCAACCGCTTCCGTCC
>CAZYSW010000875.1:0-2028 GCA_964650105.1 uncultured Nannocystaceae bacterium | reverse complement strand
AGTTGAAGGGAACGTCCTTGCTGACAGCCTCGAACAATTCCTCGGTGATTGCGTCGGCTGGCTTGATCTTCTCGCGGCGGCGGCCCGGCTCGCCGTGGATGCCTACGCCGACTTCCATCTCGTCGTCACCGATCTCGAAGATCGGGGTGCCCTTCGCGGGCGGAATGCAACTGGTGAGGGCGACGCCCATGGTGCGGACGTTCCGGTTCACCTTGTCGGCAACCGCTTCGACTTCGTCGAGGCTGGCGCCTTGTTCGGCGAGGGCGCCGCAGCACTTGATGACGAAAAAGTTGCCCGCCACGCCGCGACGGCCGACGGTGTAGAGGCTGTCCTCCACCGCGACGTCGTCGTTGATCCAGAACTGCCTGACGTTGATGCCTTCGGCTTGCGCCAGCTCGGTCGCCATGTCCCACGCCATCCGGTCGCCCTGGTAGTTGTTGACCAGCACCAGCACGCCGGCGTCAGAGGCGCAGGCCTTGATCGTCTCATAGCAGGCATCGACAGGCGGGGCGGCGAAGACGGCGCCCTGGCAGGCGCCGGTCAGCATGCCGGGGCCCACTGCCATCACGTGCGCGGGTTCGTGGCCCGAGCCCGAGCCTTGCACCACCGAGACCTCCCCGTTGTCCGGACCACCCTTGCGGGTAACCATCTGGAACTCTTCGTTGAACTCCAGCAGGTCCGGGTTGGCCAGCACGATCCCCTTCATGAACTCGGGCACGAACCGAGCAGGATCGTTTACGAACTTCTTCATGGCATTCCTCTCCCTGGATGTTGGGTTTTCAAGCGTTCTCGCGGGTCAACTCGGGCGCGCTGGGCGTTCGCTGGACGCCGCATTGCTTGCACCAGTCGTGCAGGATCGTGGCGATCGCGACGATGCCAGGATCGGGCGTGTTGGCGCTCCGTTCGCCGACCTGGCTGGCGCTGCCGCGATGGGCAATCAGTGAGCGGGTTTCGTCGATCGCCTTGTCGGCTGCGTCGGCGCAATCCTTCAGCGCCGCGCACGGATCAGGATCGCCCGCCTCGCAGTGCTTCTGCAGGGTCTCGTGAACCGGGATCAGGGCATCAATGAGGGTCTTGTCCCCCCGCTGCGCACCGCCGCGCGCCTGGATGCCTTCGATCGCGGCGCCCAGCATCTGCGTGATCTCGGCCAGGGAAAGCTCGCTCTTGCCGCGGCTCAACATGGCCGCCTTCATGAAGCCCGTGCCCCAGATCGGGCCCGAGCTGCCGCCGACATGCTTCGAAACGATCATGCTGATCTTCAGCAGCATGGTGCCGATGTCCGCCTTGTCGATCCCATCCCACTCGGAGAGGATCTGGCGGTAGCCTGTGGCCAGCGAGGTGCCGAAGTCCCCGTCGCCTGCCAGGCCGTCGAGATCGGAGAAGAAGTGCTCGTTCCTCAACACGGTATCGGCGGTGGTCTGCAACGCGCGCTCAACGCTCGCTTGCGAAATCTGACTCATCGGTACCTCTCCAGAATGCGCCGCGGCTAAACCGCCTGCGTGGCAAGCTCGACGCAGCCGCCATATCCGGCGACTTTGTCGGCCTCGCTGAAATTGTCGTCAATGGCGTTGGCGTGGGCCAGGGAACAGTGCGGTGGCCCGGCGAGCCTTGCTGTCGATTGACTCTGTCGTCTGATGGCGCTGTGGCCACCGGCACTAAACGCGCGGCGTGGCCTATGAGGATAAGCGCCATCATCATCGCGCGAGTGGGTATAGAAGTTGACTTTGACCTTCAATGGCATCGGTTGATGGGGAGCCTCCGAACCCGCCGTTCGACCACAATGCCCACGCACTTTGCTCTCGTGACAGGGAGGCTATCTTCCCCTAACGGAAGGCATGAGGGGGGCTGGGGTTCCACCTTCCCGAAATCGCGAACACAAGTCGAAGAGAAACAAGAGAAATGTAGCAGCAGGTCATGAGCGATCGTCGGCTCGATGAGGTGATTGAGAAAATCCAGGACGGCACCATGCGCATGACTGAAAAGGATGCGATGTTCGTTGCCGGGCGTCTCTACACTCAGGGACGGTAC
>CAZYSW010000874.1:0-2032 GCA_964650105.1 uncultured Nannocystaceae bacterium | reverse complement strand
CGCTCGAACGGTTGCACGAACGAACAATTGAGCCGAGCACGGCCGTCTGCGGGCCCGAGTCGGAGAGTTGAACGAGCATGCAAACGATCCGGGCCGTGGGCGCGGCCGGCCGGCGCAGGTGCTCCCCGTATGCATTTGCAATCCGTATGCAACGGCAGTAACACGAAGCGGCGGTCCGCCGTTGCCGTTCACGACGGACCATCGGGCCAACCGTGAGCCGTGGGATTCCCCCGTCGATGCAGCAGCCTCGTCGTGGCGGCGGTCGTCTGGACCGTCACCATGGGCGCGCGCGCGTCCACGTCGGCTCCTTCGTCGGCTGGATCGGAGCGAAGCGAGCGGCTGGTGGAGCCCGTCGTCCGCGATGCCCCGCCGGTCCCCTATCCGGTCGACGGGGACGGCCGGCGGGTCACCGTCACCGTGCGCCTGCAGGTCGGCACCGACGGGAAGGTGCGGGACGTGCAGTGGGTCCGCACCGATCCCCGTGATGCGTCGGAGGCGTTCGTGACCGCTGCGCTGAGCTACGCCCGCGACCTTCGGTTCGAGCCCGGACGGCTCGACGGGGACGTCGTGCCGTTTCGGTTCGACCATGCCGTCGTCTTCGATCCGGGCATCGACGGCGACGACGAGCCTTCGGCCGACCCGACGCCGCGCACGGCCGCCGATGCCCCGGTCACGGCGGCCGACCCCGAGACGCCGCCGGCGAACGAAGCGCCCGGGTCTGCGACATCCGACGGGGAGACGGTCCGGACCGTCCGGGTCGAGGGGCCGTCAGTGCCGCGTCGGGAGGCCGTGACGGGCAGCGACTTCGATCTCGACCCTCGGCGCCTGCGAGGCGTGCCACGCACCAACGCCGAGCAGATGCTCACGCTCGCCCCGGGGTTCTTCTTGTCGAACGCCGGTGGCGAGGGGCACCCCTCGGGCGTCTTCTTGCGAGGTTTCGACGCCGGCGTCGGTCAGGACATCGAGTACGTCGTCGACGGCGTGCCGATCAACGAGGTCTCGAACGCCCACAACCACGGCTACGCCGACCCGCTGTTCGTGATCCCCGAACTCGTGCAACGCCTGCGCGTCACCGAGGGCCCGTTCGACCCCAGGCAGGGGGACTTCGCCGTCGCCGCCACCGCGGCCTACGAGCTCGGCATGGCCGAGCGGGGGGTGGTGACGTCGGGGAGCTACGGCAGCTTCGACACCGGGCGCTTCTTGACGATGTGGGGTCCTCCAGGCCACGGCCCCGGCACGTTCGTGGCGGCGGACTTGAGAATGGGCGACGGGTTCGGGATCAACCGCTCGCATCGCGCCGCGCGGGTCTTGGCGGGCTTCGAGCATCGGTTGGCCCGGGGGTGGAGCATCGACCTGCTCGCGGCGGGATACGCCACGCGCTTCGACCAGGCGGGGGTGCTGCGCAAGGACGACTTCGACGCCCGGCGGATCCCCGGATGCGGGTCGGGGCGCGACGACCAGTTCTTCTGCACCTACGACCCGAACCAGGGCGGAGCGTCGTCCCGCTTCCTGGCCGTCGCCGAGGCGGTCCATCACCGGGCGGGTCGCACGTTCCGGCAGAACCTGTGGGTCACGCGTCGCACCATGCGGCAGCGCGAGAACTTCACCGGGTTCATCACCGACGTTCGGCCCGATGGCGCCGCGCAGCGCGGAGACGGCGTCGAGCAGCGCTACACGGTGGTCACCACCGGCGCGCGCGGGAGCTACCGGATGCGCAAGGACTGGCGCGCGCGTCCGCAGGAGCTCGAGCTGGGGTACGGGATCCGCTACGACGACGGCGAGACGATCCAGCGCCGCCTTCGCTTCGCCGACGGGATCCCCTACGCCACGGATTTCGACAACACGCTGCGGGTCGTCGACCTCGGCTTGTACGCCGCGTCGACGGTACGCCCGTTCGACCGGCTCGCGCTCGACCTGGGCGTGCGCATGGACACCTATGCCTTCCACGTGGTGGCGCGCGACCTGCCCGCGTCCGACCGCGACGGCGAGCGCGAGACCTCGGAAGCCCACGACGCCCACGGGATCTCGGTGC
>CAZYSW010000873.1:0-2041 GCA_964650105.1 uncultured Nannocystaceae bacterium | reverse complement strand
GTGCCCGTGCTGTGCGGACAGACCGTGCTGACGGGTCGCGATCCGGACGCGGTCGATCGCTTCGTCGCGACGCTCGAGGGCCTGAGCGAGAGTCGATCCGTCCTGTGGTGGGCCAGCGCCGAGCTCACCCATGGTGGCCCCGCCTATGGTCACCGCGCCCTCGACGAGGGAACGCTGGCGACTCTGCGGGCGCGCGACCAGGCGTGCCTCGACGCGCTGATGGAGGGACGACCCGCCCGGCTCGTCGAGCGCTGCCTCGAGCCTGCGTCCCCCGAGCGACCCAGCGGTGCGGCGGTCATGTCGACCTTGGCGCGCCTGCTCCCCGTGGGGTACCGCGCCGAGTTGGCGCGGTACGTTCAGGCCCCGGTACCCGGCGAGATCCCGGGTACCGTGGGCATGGCAGGGGTTCGCTTCCATGGCCCGTGACGCAGGCGCGCGGACGACCGACGGCCGTCTCGGGGGGCCGAAGCCCCCCGGAGCCGTCACGGGCCAGGCGCCGGCCTCAGGAGGTGAGCGCCTGCTCGGCCGTGGCCGGCCGCGTCGCGGGACGGGTCGCCGTCCGCTCGGCGGGCCGAAGCATGTCGATCACGTACTCCGCCGCCGTCTCCGGACGAACGGGGAGCTTGCCGTCGGGGTCGATGGCGCTCTGGGCAGCGAGCCCCTGCACGACAGCGAGCACGCAGTGTGCCAGGTGCTCCGGATCCGCTTGCCGGAAGGCACCCTCCTGGATCCCGCGTTCGATCACTCCGGCGTAGAGCGTACGCATCACCCGGAATGCCTCGTCGAGTTTCTCGCGGAAGGTCGCATCCTGCGGAGACATGCTCACCAAGAGGTGCGTCAACCGAGTCTCGTCGGGCTCGTCCTCCATCGTCCGCAGGTGCGCCACGACCAGCCTGGACAGTGTGCGATCGGAGGGTTGATCGCTCACTGGCTCGAACGACCACCGTGCTTCGAGAGTACGGAGCTGGTTGTCGAGGATGTCGTGGAACAGGGCCTCTTTGGCCCGATAGTGGAAGTAGACGCCGCCCTTGGACAACCCCGCTTCTCGGGCGATGTCCAACAGACGTGTCGCCGAAAATCCTCGCCGTACGAAACACCGGGTCGCTGCGGCTCGGATCTGCTGCTTCCGCCACTCATCGCTTCGCTGTCGCGTCATGTCTGCCGTTGCCTTCTTGCCTCCCCTTCGTTGGGGTGGGTTCCACCGCCGCGTGAGTCTCTACGCTACGATCGGAGCGGCGAAGGTAAAACCGAAAGTGAACTGGCCCGCTGGATCGTCGTTCTGAGCGCTCGGAACGGGCTGTTGCGCGACGAGCGGCCTCCCGCGCGCGGGACGTGGCCAAACCTGCGATTTCGCGGCCGTGCGGCCTGCTTGTTCCGCGATCGACTTCGGGCGTTGACGGGCCCGCCAACCGAGCAGTGAATAGGGCCTGAAGGCCCCGCGTCTGAGGGGCCTCGAGAGGGACGTTACGCATGGCAAAGCCCCTGAGTTCGACTCGCATCGCCCTTCTGACCGCCGCCATGGGTCTGGCGTTGGGTGGATGCTCCTTTCACTCCTACTCGGGTAGCTCCAGCCCGAGCAATCGGCCCAAGGAGTTCCACTCCGCCAGCAGCTCCAAGTCGTCCGGCAGCAACCAGGCCAAGCCGATCAACGACCGCGGCAGCGGAGGATCGACCGCGAAGCCGATCGGCACCCAGCCGTCGCCGTCGGATCCCAAGCCGACCTCGCCGCCCAAGAAGGTCGTCGATGCAGGTGACCCGGGCGACCCCGCGCCCTCCGACCCCAAGCGGACCACGCCCTCTCCCAAGCGAACCAAGCCCGCCGACGCGCCGCCCAGCGGGGGCAGCAAGAGCGCTTCGGGGTCGCTGACGGCGAACCCCAAGGGCGACACTGGCGGGGGCAATCCCAGCGCGGGCAACAACATCTCGGCCAACCCCAAGAAGAAGGAACCCGACGCGGGCAACAAGAGCGCCTCGGGCACCATCACCGCCAACCCCAAGAAGAAGGAACCCGACGCGGGCAACAAGAGCGCCTCGGGCACCA
>CAZYSW010000872.1:0-2043 GCA_964650105.1 uncultured Nannocystaceae bacterium | reverse complement strand
CCTCTTCTCTCGGTGCTCTTCGCAGAAACCAGACTGATCTGCGGCGGATTTGCACCGCCCAACCCAGGCGATGACGAACTTGCACCTGCTCTCGGACCTGTCACTCATTGCCAGCCTCCAGTGCAAGCAATCGGACGGCAACAGCCGAGCATGCGAGGTACATGTGGGCGCTGTTCTGCTCACCGTCGCCGAAGTTGCAACACCAAGCGATGTGGGCACCGCTGGTCTCGGAAGTCCAATACCACGCTATGCGAAGTTGTTCTCTCACGGTAGAGAACAGGAGCGCGGCCACCGGCCGGCTTGGCAGCTCGCCTCCTTGTGCGGTCGCCCATGCCTTGGCATCGTGCCAGTTCAGGCCGTGCTTCTCACCGGGCAGCAGAATGACGGCGCAGTGCGGGCCGTATTTCGGGGTGGTCAGGCCGGCGAAGATGCCGCCGTCGAGCTGTTCGCCGAGTTTCGGCAAGTTTTGGAATTTCATGTCTTGCCTCCTCTCCCCAGCGCGGCCTTCATCTTTTGCCGCATACTCCAGTACGAGCACGTGCACACTCCGGCCGAGTGGTCGCACGTGTCCATATCCTCATCGAGCCAATCCAGCTCGTTGTCGGCGTCTTTCAGCGCCTCGCGCATCGCGTCCCGCTCCGCCTGCGCCGCTTCGAGGGCGGCGGCGGCTTCTTCCAGTAGCTTGTCTCCGTCGCTTGCTCTGGCTCTGGCGCGCAGCTCCGCGATCAGATCAGTCATTGCAGTCCTCCGGCTCGTACTTGCGAAACAGCTTCCTCTGTTCCGCCTTCGCGATGGCGATGACCCTTCGCGCCGCCTTTTGGCCGCTCGCATCTCTCGGCGCGGTGCTGCCCTCCAAGATCTCGACAATCGTGTCCCAGACGTACAACTCCGCAAGGGCCTCGGCTTGTTTGGTGGTGACAAGACGCGGGGTGTTAGCCATTGCATTCCTCCTGGTCGTGGTCGCGCAGGGCGGCACGGGCTGCGGCCAAGTCAGCCTCGCTCTCTTTGTGAAGCGGCTCACCGGGAGGAATGACCTCAGCCCATTTCAGCGCCAATCGCAACGCCTCCACCAGCCGCTCGGCGCGTTCTTCGGCCCATAGGCGCTCACGCTCGCTTTGCTCTGCGTATCGCTCCGATCTCTCCACCTCCGCCTGCAGCTGTTTGTTCTCAGCTTCTGCACGCTCCGCCCGCTCCTCTGCCTCCATTAGAGCCTCGGTCAGTTGTGCATTGCCCCACGCATCCTGGCGCTTGACTGTCTGCACAGCGTCGTACATCTCACGCAGGCCCTTGGACCCGGCTTGTAGTCCTCTCTGGTAGGCGTCCTGGTGCATCTTGCGCAGCCGCTCGATCTCACGCACCGCGCACTCGTAGTGCTTCGGGCCCCAGCTCCAGCAGTCGTGACCGTGGGTGCTTTGGCGGTCAGTCATTGTGGGCCTCCTGGTCGCGCAGCAGGGCGTCATTCTTGCGCCCCTCCTCACAGCTATCCCAGCCGTCCTCTGCACACGTTCGGCACCAGCGTTGGTGCCGCAATGCCTCCGCCAGCCGCTCGGCTCGGGCTGCTTTCGCGCGCAGTTCCAGCACGTCAGGAACGCCCTGCATCTGTCGCAGGTAATCCAGCCCGTCCCGCAACGTCTCCGCCTCCGCCCGCAGCGCCTCGACCTCGGCGGCCTGTGCGTCCGACCCATCCACGGCTGCGGGCTGCTGGGGCGCGGCGTATAGGGGGCGCGGCTGCTGGCCTGGGAGGCAGCGCTCCAGGCACCAGTAGAACGACAGCGAAACGTCACCTCCCGGCGTAATCCACGCCACGGGCTGCCGCTTCGTGAGGGCGTCCAGCGCATCTTCCACGCCGTCATATCCGGCAGCCTCCGCCCGCCGCTGCCACTGGCCGATCAGGGACTTCCATCGGTCACCGCCCACGGGCGCGCTCGGTACGCGCCGCTCGATGGCGTCCAGCACCATGTCCTCGGCAGCCCCCACGGGTGCGCTCGGGGGCGCGGGATGCGTTACGTCGTCGTCGGATCGAGCCCACACGGTGCGCCAGCC
>CAZYSW010000871.1:1741-2047 GCA_964650105.1 uncultured Nannocystaceae bacterium | reverse complement strand
ATCCCTACAGCATCCGCATCCAGCCAGGTCCGCCCTCGGGCGTCGCGCTCGATGCCTCCGACAGCTACATCGTCCACCGCGTGGACGACGACGAGGCCCACCTGCTCCGGTTTCGCACCAGCACCGCCTTCGACAGCGTGTTGGTCTACGGGCTCACCAACCGGGGCGAGACGATGCAGCTCCTTCAGCTCGACAACGACATCGCCGTGGGCTGGTTCGAGGGCGACGTGTGGTCGATCCTGAAGGTGTTCCCGGACGACCTCGCCCAATCCCAGACGACCGAGTACGTCGCGTCCGCCCCCATCA
>CAZYSW010000871.1:0-1731 GCA_964650105.1 uncultured Nannocystaceae bacterium | reverse complement strand
CGCGGGTGGTCCCGGCGGGTCCGGGTGCATTCTTGCTCCACAAGACCGACCGCGGCCCGGACCTGCTCCGCATCTACTGCGCCGAACCGGAAGACTGACCGCCCACCGGTCCCGCGCTCGGTGCGTCACGGCTTGACGAACGCCTCGATGTCCTCGGGCGGGAACAGGGCCTCGGGTGGGACGGGCTCCTTGGCACCACCATCCTTGGCCCACAAGAACTGGAGGGCCATCTCGGGGTTGTCGTCCTGGAACCACAGCAGATCGAGCTGGTACTCGCCGGGCTCGATGAAGATGCTCTCGCACGCCTCCTTCGCCTCGTGACGCCCGTCGTTGTCCACCACCAGATTCTGGTCGAGGAACAAGAGCGCCCCGTCGCCCGCGTTGAGGCACAGATCGTAGTCACCCTCGGCGACCACGTTGAACGAGCCCCTGAAATGGATCGCGTACCAGCCATCCATCCCCGCCAGGCCGCCGGATGCCGACCCCGTGAAATCGAGGTTGTCGACCGCGATCACCCCGACCGGCGCGCCGAGGGTGTCGAAGTCGGGCACCTCGCCGGGCTCGCCGCTGACCTGATACACGTTTCCGATCAACCCGTTGCCGGGCCTGGTCCGCGGCTTGCCGAACGGGCTGTCTGTGGAGATGAAGTGGAACTCGGTCTGGCTTCGCGCGAGAAGGGCCGGCGTCTTGCCGCGTCCACTCTGCGGCGGGGCGAGCCCCACCGGGCCTTCTCCCCCGCGCACCGTGAACAGCACCCGATCGGGCGATCGCTCCGTCACCTTCTGCGGCACCGCGCCGACGAGCACCTGCAGTCCCTTGCGATCGAGCCCCTCGCCGTAGACCTCCACCACGCTGCCGGCGGCGGCGATGGTCGGCAAGAACCCCGCGAGCTTGACGTCCGGAAGATTGGCGGGCTTCTTGGGCTCGCGCGTCTTCTTGCCCCCCTCCACCGGCGGCTTTTGGGACGCCAAGGCCTTGGGGATCCCCTTGCGGCGATCGGCCCGTTTGGTGCTGCTCATGGTACGGGGCGCCGGCCTCTCGCCGTCGCTGGCCGCCTCGTCGGATCCACCGGCCCCTCCACCCGACTTCTCGCTGTAGTACTCGTCGTAGACCCCGGCGTCCGGGTTCTGGCTTTGCGAGGAGCTGCTCGACGAGCAGGCGACGAGCAAAGACAGGCTGGCGAACATCGAACGGTGCACGAAGGTCATGATCATCCTTGCCGGTTTGGGCGCCCGCGTCAGACGAAGGCGCACTCAGTGGGATTCAGCGCCGCCGCGGGATGCGCGGCGCGTGGACCGCAAATGCGTGCATGATGGCGGAAAGACGGAGAAGTTGCGAACCCGGGTCCCTCCCCCGGGCCCGCGCTCATGCGGGACGAGCGCGTAGGCGAACCTTGCCGTCCACGGTGGCCACCTCGAACCGCACCTTTTCGCACTTGTGCTTGGCCCGAACTTTGGGTGCCTCCCGCACCAGCTTGCGGACCAGCGCGCCATAGGTCAGCCCCTCCAGTCCCTCGCCGGCCGCTCGTTTGGCTCGCACCAGCTCGCGAAAGACGTGCTCGAGGTGGTCGGGATCCAGACCCACCGCGGCGGGATCGAACGTCGGGCGGGTCCGGGGCGCGGTCGGAGCCGCCTCGAGGGCCGGGGTCGGGGACGGGGCACCCTCCGCCGCGGGGGTCTCCGGCGGCGGTCGACGGTGAGTCAGGCGCTGGAGATCGCGACGATACACGCC
>CAZYSW010000870.1:1695-2050 GCA_964650105.1 uncultured Nannocystaceae bacterium | reverse complement strand
TGCGGGGTGCGGGCGCGCCTCTCGTCTCGCCACGCCGGCTGGGCTCGCTGCGTTCGAGGGTTTCGTCGACCGCGTCCGCCTCGTCCTCGAGCGCGCCGTCGTCGGGACGGGTGGGGGTCGGGACGTCGCGCGTGTCGACGTCGGGCACCGGCGCCGCGACGCTCGGGCGCGCCACCGCGATCGTCAGCCCCGCGAGCACGACGCCCAGCAGGCGGCCCACGGACAGCCCTGGGGCGGGTCCGCGGGGGCGGGGGCTCGAGGGATCGGGCGGCTCGGCACGGGCTCGTCGGGGCCACAGGCCGCGCGTCCGACCAAAACCGACGCGGTCTGGGGTGTCGGCGCGCGCCACCGCCCT
>CAZYSW010000870.1:0-1685 GCA_964650105.1 uncultured Nannocystaceae bacterium | reverse complement strand
TACCGCCGGGCACCAGCCGTTTCAAGCCCCGCGCGCCGCCTCGGGTTGCACGGTGTGATCGAGGTTGCCAAAGTCCGGGGGTGACCGTCCGCTTCGCCCGACTCGACCCTTTGCCGCACCAGCGGCGGTCCCTCTTGCCGCTCCGCGGGCCGGATACCACGCGGTTCGTGCAAGGGATCGTGTCGACGAACGTCGAGGGATTGCCACCCGATCGCGCCGTGGCGGCCGGCCTCTTGACGGTCAAGGGGAAGCTGATTTCGGAGGTCGTGGTGCTGCCCGCCGGCGGGGAGGACCTCGACCTCTTGGTGCCCGCCGGCGAGGTCGCGGAGGTGGCGGAGCTCCTCGACAAGCACGTCATCATGGACGAGGTCGAGGTGCGGCCCCCCGAGGAGACCTCGGTGGTCGTCATGTGGACCGACGACGGAAGCGCCGCCTCCGTGGAGGTCGATCGCGCGCGCGCGCGGACCTTCGTCGCCCGTCACCCCGCCCCGAGCCTGCTCTTGGTGGGATCCGATGCCCACCTCGAGGAGGCGTTGGCCGGCGCGTCGGAGGTCGACGAGGCCGGGTGGTACCGACACCGCATCGCGACCGCCTCGCCGGGCTGGGGGCACGAGATCCGGCCGGGCTTCTTTCCGCCCGAGGTGGGGTTCGTGCACGCGGTCGACTACACCAAGGGTTGCTACATGGGGCAGGAACCTCTGGCGCGGATCCACGCGCGCGGGCAGGTCAATCGCGTGATGGTCCGCGTTGCGATCGACCGCATGCCGACGGCGACGGACCTCGTCGCGCTGACGACCGCCGACCGCCCCGCGGCGGGTGAGCTCACCACCTTCGTCGACACCGACGAAGGCCCGCGGGGCCTCGCCATCGTCCGCCGCGAACTCGCCACCCCCGGCACCACGCTCGAAGCCCCCGACGAAGGCCTGCGCGTGACCGTGCTGTCCGAGCCCCTGGGCGACGACCCCGGCGTCGGCTCCCGCCGCCGCTGACCCCCGCCGTGGGGCGGGGGCTCAGTGCCGGTGGGTGGAGGTGGAGAGGATGGCGGCGGCGGCGTCGTGGCCGCTTTGGCAGGCCGATTCGATGGTGGCGGGCAGACCGGTGCGGACCCAGTCTCCGGCGAGGTACAGGCCGCGGATGGGGCTGACGGTTTCGGGGCGGCGGTGGTAGGTCCCCGCGGCGTGGCTGATGGTGGCCCGCTTCTCCTTGATGATCTTGTGGCCGAGAATCTTGGCGTTCGAGCCCGGGAAGTAGCGACGGAGCTCCGAGCGCAGCATGTCCATGAGGACCTCGGGGCGGTCGTCCACCATGGCGCGTGCGTTCGAGACGGTGACGTTGAGCAGGACGCGATCGTCGTCGCGAGCTTCGATCTGATTGCGGTCGAACAGCCAGTGAAACGGGCTGCCGATGAGGCCCAAGAAGGGAACGTCGGCGAACAGCGTGCGATCGAGCACGACCCACAGGTTGATGATCGG
Source organism: uncultured Nannocystaceae bacterium (assembly GCA_964650105.1). Taxonomy (GTDB): domain Bacteria; phylum Myxococcota_A; class Polyangia; order Nannocystales; family Nannocystaceae; genus CAZYSW01. The sequence goes on along the minus strand of CAZYSW010000870.1, from coordinate 213 downwards.
GGAGCTGCCGAGCTGCGCCACGTCCTGAAACACGGGGTGGCGACGCGCCGCCTCGGGCAACGCATCCAGCAAGGGGCGCGGGGGCACGGCGCTCACGACCGTACGGGTCTGCAGCCGCTCGCCGGAGCGGAGCACGACGCCGCAGATGCCCTGCTCGTCGACCTCCAGACCACGCATGGGCTGCGCGAGGCGAAGCTGGGCGCCGCGGGCTTC
>CAZYSW010000869.1:0-2050 GCA_964650105.1 uncultured Nannocystaceae bacterium | reverse complement strand
GTAGGGGTATCGTATGCTGGCACGCTCGAGGAGCGCATCGCTGCATTCCAGAGAACCGATGGTCTGGTCGTGGATGGTAGCCCAGTCACCGTGGCGGGGCCGCTTACGACCTTCCACGACGAGGCCACGCTGCCGCCCCTGAACTCGCGGCAGGCGCTGGCCCCGGACGTGAGGACGCCCAGGCAAGGATGCGTCTCGGCGGTCGCCGACCGCGATGCGCGCTTTCACATCTCGTTTCGACTCCTTCGGGGACCTGGCACGTTTCTGGCCGCGGCGCGGTATGCGCTTCACGTCGGCGGTGGTCGCGTCGTGCACGGCGACACCGACGAGTATGGTTCACTCGCATACGGCGACGTGATGGCTGGGGATTACGCCCTCTGGATCGACGGAACGAAGGTGTACGTTCCCGCGATCCCAAAGGACGAGATCTTGCGACCCCTCATGGTCTTGAACGATGGGTAGTCTTGCGGCTCGACTCGTCGTATCGCGTGAGCTCGACGTCGTCGCCGACAACGTCCTTACCATTGCGGCCAGCGCGAGGGTGATCTTCACGGACCCGCCCGACACCGCAACGGAGGTGGTGATCCGGATCGTTGAGATCATGAAGCGCCGCGGGCGCAAGCGTGTTCAGCGACAGTTCGGACGGTTCCTGGGCCACTTTTCCGGCGGACGGTTCGTCGTCGATCAGATGTTCGGCGCCCCGCTAAACCACGGTCGGCCGAATCCCGTGCACGTCGTGGCCGGCGAGGGAAGTGGGCGGGCGACCATGACGGGACACGCGCCGCCAGCGCGTGACGTGGAGAGCCATACCCTGGCGTTGAGCATCGAGGCGGCAGGATTCTCGCCGTTCAACGGCGAGCATCGGATGCACGTCGGCATCCCCGGTGCCGCGATCGTTTTCACGGAGAACCGGCACGATGGGGCGGCCCTCAGGGGCTACAGCACGCCCCTCGCAGAAAGCGTAGCAGCAAGGCGGCTGACTCAATCGGGCCAGGTCGCGAACGGGCCGTGGGGATTCAGCAACAAGGCATCGGTGGTGAATCAGGTCAAGGCGTTCCACGACAAGACCGGCGTCCGCGTGGCAGAGATTCAGGTGGTAGGGCACACCAACAATGGCCTCGATTTTGCTTCGCCCAAGGAATCGGAAGAGCTAGCAAAGCACGCAACGGCAGACGTGAAGATCGTGTGGCACGGATGCTACGCATGCAACTTCTTCAGCGAGATACGTCAGGCAGCGTTCTTCAAGAACCTTCCTCTCGCCACTGTCTATGGCCATCGCGACATCATGGTACAGGCGGGAATGCCCTGGGGCTTCGTCAGGTTTCGAAAGGCTGGCGAGGACGACCTCGACGCCGTGATCGGAGAAGTGGTTCCCATGAGCTATGTCATCAAGTGGGCGTCTAACGAGCCAGAAGAGCACCTTCTAAAGACGCTCAAAGCCGACGAAGCCGAAGCGGATGTCAAGGCTGTCGTCCGAAAGGAGCTAGCAGCCCGGGGACGCGCTCCGTGAGGCGGGCCCAGGTCGTGTTGCTCTCGCTCTCCGCGTGCGGACAATGTCGCGAGGCGGAACCAAGTTCGACGCCGAGCGCGGTCGCGGTTTCGACGTCGAACAGTGCGGCACCATCCGTCTCGTTCGCGGGCACGAGCGGCGCCGGTGAACCTCACTCCAACGTTCGAGAAGGGATGGTGCGTGTGGATGCGGGGACCTTCCAAATGGGCTGCGACATCGGTCCACGCGATCATTTGTGCACGCGGCACGAGCAGCCCCGCCACGTCGTGTACCTCGACGCCTTCGATATCGATAGGACCGAGGTCACCACCGAGTCTTTCCGGTCCTGCGTAATGGCGGGCGGATGCACAGACAACGGCGTGACGAGGCAGGACGACCTCGGCGGCCACCGAGTCGTGTGCAACTGGGAGCGATTCGATGCGGAGAACCACCCCATGAACTGCGTGACATGGCATGAAGCAGAGGCCTTTTGCACCTGGGCGGGGAAGCGGCTGCCCACCGAGGCGGAGTGGGAGAAGGCCGCGCGTGGCACCGACGGCC
>CAZYSW010000868.1:0-2060 GCA_964650105.1 uncultured Nannocystaceae bacterium | reverse complement strand
TGACGACCCGTCACGATGTCCAGTGCGTCGGTCCGGCCGATGGGGGCTCCCACGACCTCCCATCGTTCCGGCGGTTGGGGGGGCGCATCCACGTCGATGACCGCCGCGAGATCGGCCCCCTCGACCAGCGAGGCGTACGTGGCGGTGCGTCGTCCCTCGGCGTCTCGTACCTCGCCGTTTCCGGCCGTGAGCGTGGCGGGGTCGACGTTCCACTGCTTCGCCGCCAGGATTCTGCGAGCGGTGCTCGCCACGGCGCAAAGGCGGGTTCCCATTCGAGGGGTCGACTGGCTGCCGTGCGTGCCGGCATCGTAGGGGGTGAGCGTCGTGTCGCCCATGACCATCTCGATGTCCGCCATCTCGACGCCGAGGTTCTCGGCCACGATCTGCGCCAGGGACGTGCGGACCCCCTGGCCGACCTCGACCTTGCCCGTGTAGACCGTGACGGAGCCGTCGGGTCCGATGCGCAACCAGGCCGAGACGCGATCGTCGGCGCCGTCCCGTCGTGCGCGATCGCGGCGCGACGGTGCGGCGAGCGTCGAATCGGCCACCCCGAAGATCGCTGCACCGACGAGGAGCCCGCCGCCCAGGGCCCGCAGAAAGTCTCGACGCGTGGTGTCGAAGCGGTAGCGCGGCCCTTCCCACTGCTCGTAGCGCTCGGGCTCCTGCGGCTCGACGGGGACGCGCCTGTTCATGCGGCACCTTCCCCCTGCTTGCTCGCGCGCAGCACCGCACGAACGATCCGTGGATACGTCCCGCAGCGGCAGATGTTCCCCCGCATCGCCTTCGCAACCTGTTCGGGCGAGATCGCCTTGCCGCTACGCAAGACCGAGAGCCCCGTCATGATCATGCCGGCCGTGCAGTAGCCGCATTGCATGGCCCCCTCGTCGATGAAGGCCTGCTGAAGCGGGTGCAGTCGGTCCTTCGTGGCGAGCCCCTCCAGTGTGGTGATCGAGGCGCCTTCGCACCGTGCGACGGGCAGCGTGCACGAACGGACCGGCTTCCCGTCGCGCAACACCGTGCACGCGCCGCACTGCGCCTCACCGCATCCGTACTTCGCAGCGGTGAGATGCAGCACGTTGCGGAGCACGTCGAGGAGCGTGCGCTCGGGATCGACCTCGATCGCCCGGCGCGCACCGTTGACCACCAGCGTGAGCTTGCGAACCGCGGCCACGATCGTCCGCGAGTGTACGACGTCTGGACCGCGATCGTCCGGACCAAGGCCGTGCCAGCTCGGAAAACAGGGGCGGAGCGGCTACAGTCGCTGCACGGACATGCAAATCGGGACGACCTCGTTCTTGCTCCCCCTCGTCTGCGCGCTTGCCCCGGCCTGCGGAGGATCGAACGGGGCGACGACTCTCGCCACGGCCGGCGCGAGCCCGAGGCCACCGGCCGAACACGAGCGCGCGATCGAAGCCGGGACCGGAGTCGCCCCGGACCCGCCGAACCCCGAGCCGCCGAGCCCCGAACCGGCCGAGGCCGACCCCGAACCGCGCACCGGCGAGACGGACGTGCCGCCCGAAACCGCGCGATCCCGCGGCCACGCCGATCTGGACCCCGACAACGACGACATCATCGGCCCGCCCGATCCACTGCCGGATTGCGAGGACCGCCTCGCGGCAGCCGGCGTCACGTTCAAGCCCGCACGGATCGGGCTGGGCAAGAAGCGAAACGGCGTCTACACGTGCGGCGCCGCGCAGGTGGTCCGGTACAAGAAGGGCCCCGGAAACATTCGCTACAGCAGCGCCCCGCTGCTGACCTGCCCGATGGCCCTGGCGCTGGTGGATCTCGAAGCGATCGTTCAGGAGGAGGCGGAGCGGCTCCTGGGCAGCCGCGTCGTACGGATCGACCACCTGGGGACCTACAACTGCCGCGACATGGCGCTTTACGACCTGATCAGCGAGCACAGCTTCGCCAACGGCTTCGACCTCCGGAAGTTCCACCTCGCCAACGGCAAGATCATCGACGTCTTGACCGACTTTCGTCCCACCGAGACCGAACCAACCCGCCCCGAGACACTGTTCTTGCGGAGGGTGGCCAACCGCCTCTACGACGAGGACGTC
>CAZYSW010000867.1:0-2069 GCA_964650105.1 uncultured Nannocystaceae bacterium | reverse complement strand
GCTCAACACCCAGAGCGCGCCCCTCCCTCGTTCGACGAGGCACCGCATCATCGCCCACCTCGAGGCCGGCCGTCGGGGTCAGGAGATCAACCGGCCCCTGCAGCACGCGCTCGACCTGTGGCAGGCCGCCTCGGCCGACGACCCGTGCAAGGCGTTCGAGCAGGCCCTGGCGGCGGTGACCGAGCATCCCGACAGCTATCTGCTCGGCACGCTGCAGACCGTGCAGGTGCCCACGGCCTCGGCCGACGCGGACGGGGGCGCGTGCCCGGGTCTGGCGGACGCGCTCGCCTCGGCGCGCCGCCAGCACGAGCAGCGCTTTGCGGGCATCGACGGGGTCGTCCCCAAGGCGTTCCGCAAGAGCAAGCCGGCGCCCCAGCAGAGCCGCCGGCGCCGCTGATCGCTCAGGACGTGCCTTCGAGCATCTCGCGGATGCCCTTCAACTCGCCGAGGTTGGGGACCAAGATGATCTCGATGCGGCGGTTCTCCGCACGGCCCTCTTCGGTGTCGTTGCTGCCGACGGGATCGAACTCGGCAAAGCCGGCCGCGCCGATGTGCGGGGCCGGAAATCCCCGTTCGATCATGTAGTCCACCACCGTGACGGCGCGCGCCGTGCTCAGATCCCAGTTGGATTTGAATCGGCGGCTCTTGATGGGGACGTTGTCGGTGTGACCCGCGACCAAGAAGTCGCGGTCGCTCACGCTCGCCAGCGCCTCGGTGATCTCGGCCAGCGTCGCCTTGCCGTCCTCCTTGAGCTCGGCCTTGCCCGAGTCGAACAGCACCGCGGACGACATCGCCACCATCATCTTGCCCTTGCGGAACACGACCTTGATCGTTCCGGCGTCGATCAGCTTCTTGAGCTTGGCGAACAGTTGCTTGTAGGTCGACAGCTCCTTTTCGCGCTCTTCTTGGGCTCGCCGCAGCTCGGCCAGCTCCGCGTTCGCGGCATCCCGCTCCGCGGCCAGCGCGTCGATCTTCTGCTGCTGGGCCGCGATCTCGGCCTCGAGCTGCCCGATCTTCTGCTGCAGGGTCTCGTTTTGCGCTTCGGACTTCTCCAGGGCGGCTCGAACGGCATCGAGCTCCGCCTGCAGCTCCTTCTTGCTGGGCCCACACCCCGACACGGGTCCAGCGAGCGCAACCATCGCCAACGCGAGGAACGTGCGCTTCATGAACCCGACGATAACAGGAAAACGACGACGTCTACGACGACCCCACGACGCAACCCGCCCCCGCGACGCCGCCACGCGTCGCGCGACACTCCGAACATGCCCGACATTCCTTCGATCTCGTGCCTCGCGTCGACACGTCGTCAGGGCTGACCCACGCGCATCGAGACCACGACGACGATCCGCAGCTCATCGAGGTGGACGTGAGGGTAGAGGTGAAGGTGAAGGTGGAGGTGAAGGTGGGACGTCGTCGTGGGCGTCGTCGAAGGACGTCCGCGCGTCGTAGGCAACCCAGCCGTCGCCGACGACCCCCTGGTCCTCGTGGCGTTCGAGAGACGAAGCGCTGCGCCGTGCGCCAGGCCATCGATCGCGCGGTTGCAAGTATCCGCATCGTCGGCCATCCTCCATCGACCGACTCAATCTGTCGCCGAGGATGTGGCGAGCGTGTTCGAGCATGGCCGAGTACAGCCGGCGGTTGTGCTCTTGGGAAGCGTAACCCGGGTCATCCGGAGGCAGGTTCATCGCGGCGATCGCTTCCTCGAACTCGACGATTGCCGTCTCGCAGTTCTCTCTGGCCTGTCGACCTTTGTGACCAGAAGCGAAAAGAGCGGCGGATTCGACTCGGTCGTGAAGGCGAAATACCCGTCCGTCGTGTCCGGCATCGGGCCGAAGTCGACCCGTCCACGCCTCCTGTAGACAGGTGACGACCGCGCGACACGCCGATGTCCATCCGTGGTCACCTCGAGGTCGCACACGGGCGAACACCACTTTTCCCCTGCCGGGGCCGGTGCGTTTGAGCACGATGTCCCGCTCGTACGCGGCCGACGAGCACCGCGGCGGCCTCACCTGGATCGCCGGGATGCTTCGAGAGCATCTGTGGGGCATCATCAACGCCGTCGTCCTTGG
>CAZYSW010000866.1:0-2069 GCA_964650105.1 uncultured Nannocystaceae bacterium | reverse complement strand
CCCTCGGACCAGATCAGATGGCGCTCAAAGGCTTCTCGGTTCATGGCCGTACTTCCTAGGAGCCATCGCGCTCTTTTACTCCTTTGTGTCCGCCTCTTGATTGATCGTGCCCGCTAGATGGTCTATCGTCAGCGCATGGACCCGGACCGGCTACTATTGACCGTCCTCGCCGTCGCCGTGCTGATGGCGATCTTCCTGCCAGATCGATGGCTGTCGACGCCGCCCAAGGACATCAAAGAGTTCAACCGGCGCACCGACAAGCTGTTCCTCTGGCTCGGCCGGCTCGTGTGGATCGGGAGCCCGCTGCTGATGATCCTGTGGCTACTCCACGTAACTCAGGATTAGCTCGATGTCGGACGGCCCAGTCCCATCGTTTCCAGAGCCGTCCTGAGAGCGCGCCACGATGTGGTTCCCGTCGTCGTCGTACCAAGTGCTAGGGACCAGGTAGAAGACCTCGTTAAACGCCTCGGTCTCACCGTCCTCGATGGTGAAATGCCGCGTCGGATTCGTGGCCCCGGCCCTGCGAATCCCGAAGTACCAGACGCCTCCCGTATTGCCCGCTGGAGCCGTGCCCGCATTGATCTGCGCGTAAATGATCCGCTGCCGGTCCACATTCCTCGGCAGATGCCCGATCACGTCGCCTGCCGAAATAGTGCCCGGCACGACATACCTCAGCGTCTTCAGGTGCGCGGCCGTCATCAGGTTATCGCCGTTCGCGTCTGTACGGCCGATGACACGCTTATACAGCTCGTTGCCGTTCGTTGGCTGGGTCTCACCGTCAGAGAGGACAAGTCGTCCGCCGTGCACGTAAATCTCGTTTCGGTCGTAACAGCCACGGAAACGGAACGCCGAGGAAATGCCCCGGAACTCGCCGCCGCAGAACCGCACGAGATCGGGCTCATCGCCCCAGATTGCGTAGACCGCCCCGACATTGTTCGCGCCGATCGTCTCGATGCGGCAGCGAAACGTCGCATACCTCAACGTGCCGCCGTTCGTGATACGGATCATGGCGGCCTCGCCCGTGGCCTCAGGATTCTCGACAAAGCCGACGTTCTCGAACGTCATGTGATACGGGGAGGCACCGTCAGTTATTAGCAGCCCCGAACTCAGACTCGCCCGCGCGTTGATGTCGCAGTCCGTGAACGAGCCGTGACCAAACGACGCGCTGCCGCCGTTCGTGGTGAACTTCACCCCAGCGACCGAACAGTCGGCCCGGAATCGGGTAAAGCTCCACTTCTCCGTCCACAGGCCGTCGGTGTTCTGCATATGCACGCCGACCTTGATTTGGGATCGCACGGCGCAGCTCACGTCGATGAACTTGGTGCGAATCAGGTTCGAGACGTGAAAGCATTCCTCAACGACAACGCCGTCCTTTGGAAGGACCTCAAACCCGGCGACGACATTCTCACCGAGCCCCCAATATCCGTCGTCGCCCGTACCCTGGTAGCCTGGACCGACTCGAGAGTTATCGCGCTTCAGCACAATGCGCGTATTCGCGTGCCCGTAGCGCAGCCGCGTCTTCCCTACCCTGCCCACAATCTTGAGGTTCGGCGGAATATGAAAATCCCCGTCCTTGTCCAGTTCGACATCGGACGGGAACTCCAGCGTGAACCGGCTCTCGTGCGAGGTCCAAAACGTATCGCACGCTTTGTCCAGAGCGTCGCTTGCGTCGGAGCCTCGCACCGCCCCGAACCACTCCAATGCGTGCGTATCGGTCAGGCAGCCGGTGAGGTCGAAATCCCCGTCGCCCGCAAAAATCTGCTTCAGCGGCGCATCAATGGCGCAGTTGAGCGTCAACGTTACCCCGCTGTCGGGCGCAAGGTATCCGCCCTGAAGAAACCGCAGCGTTACGTTGCTCGGAATCGTGGCGTTCGAGGATGCCTTGACCGGCTCGGCAATCGTGACAGTTAGTTCGTCAACTTCGCCAGCAACGGCGGTGATGGCGGCTAGCAGGGCGTCGTCCGAGCCCCATCTCTCCCCTCGGCCGAATTCGTACCTGAAATCCACCGGCGTGACGCCTGCGGAGATTTCGGCGGCAGTGCGGGGATGCGGCGCGCCGATGGCTTCCC
>CAZYSW010000865.1:0-2074 GCA_964650105.1 uncultured Nannocystaceae bacterium | reverse complement strand
ATTTTGGCTAGTTTCTTGAGGAGGAGGTGCGCCATGAACAACGACGTCATCGCCGCGAACCTCAAGAGACTTCGCGGAGCCAAAGGCATCTCGCAGGACCGGGTCGCAGAGGCGGCTGGCCTGTCGCGCAGCGCCTACCGCAACATCGAGAGCGGGAAGGCCCAGCCTCGGGTGCGCAACCTCGAGGCGATCGCGGGCGCCCTGCAGGTCCCGGTGCGCGAGCTGCTCGAGCCGGCCGTCGAGCTGAACAACGTCCGGTTCCGCTCGCACAAGAAGCTCCGCACTCGCAGCCAGATCCTCACCGACGTGGGCCGGTGGCTCGCCGACTACAACGGGCTCGAGGAGCTGCTCGACAGCCGCCGCCCGTTTCGGCTCCAGGGCGTCGCCGCGCAGGCTGGCGCAGGCGAGGACCGCGCCGTGGCCGCAGCGCGGGCAGCGCGAGCCGCGCTCGGGCTCACCGAGTACGAGCCGGTCCGGGACATCTGCGGGCTTCTCGACTCGGCCGGCGTGAAGGTCTTCCCCCTCGCGGTCGCCTCGGACGGCTTCTTCGGGCTCTCGGTCGGGCCGTCGGACGGCGGCCCCGCGGTCGTGGTCAACACCTGGGAGCGCATCTCCGTCGAGCGATGGATCTTCAGCGCCGCGCACGAGCTCGGCCACCTGCTGCTGCACCTCGACGACTACGGGCAGGACGCGGAGGAAGAGGATGACGCCCACGAGCGCGAGGCCGACGCGTTCGCGGCCGAGTTCCTGATGCCGGACACGGTGTTCCGGCGCGAGTGGGCCGAGACCTATGGGCTGCCGCTCGTCGCTCGGGTCATCAAGGTCAAGCGCATCTTCCGGGTGAGCTACCGGACCGTTCTGTACCGGCTCGCGCCGGACTACCGCGGCTGGGCGCCCAACATCTGGGTGCACTTCCGCACCGACTACAAGCGCGCCACCGGGCAGTCGCTCTCGAAGACCGATGAGCCGGCGGCCATCACCGACAGCGAGTTCATGACCGCCGCGCCGGAGGTGCTCCGAGGCCGCGAGCCGGATCACCTCTCCGCTGGCGACTTCCGCGAGGACCGTCTCGCGGGCCTGGTGCGCCGCGCGACCGAGGCGGGCGAGATCAGCCTCGGCCGCGGCGCGGAGATCCTCGGCATCTCGCTCAAGGACATGCGGGCGCTGTCGGCGTCGTGGGTCGGGTGACGCATGTCCACGCCCGGCTTCCTGCTGGTCGATGCGAACGTGCTGGTCGACTACCAGGCGGCCGATCTGGCGATCCTCTCGCTCGTCAGTCGGCACGTCGGCACGGTCCACATCGTGAGCACCGTGCTCGCAGAGGTCGACGGGCTCGACGAGTCGGAATGCGAGCGCCTCGGCTTCCGTGTCGTTGAGCCGACGCTCGCCCAAGCCACAGAGGCCGCGTCGCCGAACGGCCGGCTCTCGTTCCAGGACCGGACATGCCTGGTCGTCTGCCGGGACAACGGCTGGACCTGCGTGAGCAACGACAAGGCCCTGCGGAGGTCATGCGACGCCGTCGGGGTGGCGGTGCGCTGGGGCCTCGAGCTGATGCTGGAGCTGGTCCAGGAGGGCCATCTCCCGGCCGAGGACGCAGACGACGCGGCGGAGCGCATCCACCGGGCGAACCCAGTGTTCCTGAACGCGACGATCCTGGCGGCCTTCAGAGAGAAGCTCGCGGCGCTGGGGTGAGGTCCGGCTTGAACAGAGGAAGTCGATGAGGAAGACGCGAGACGACCCCCATGCCGATCAGCTGGCGTTGCAGGAGGCGATCGAGCGCAAGGGTGCCGAGCTCCGGTCGCTCGGCCTCAGCGAGGAGGAGATCAAGCGAGCGACCGATCCGCTGCGCTCGTTCTACCTGGACGGCGAGCATTCGGTAACAGCACCGGTCGGCTCGCGACGCCCATAGCGCAGGTCGAGCACCCCGCCGCGAAGTGTGGCCACCTTGGCGTGACGTGGCGACACTCTCCGCCGCGACTGACTGCCGTTCGGTGTCAGCGCGCCGTCCCACTCCCCGCTCGCCCGCGGCTCTACTCCGGTGAACGAGGCCGTCCTCGGCCCCTCGCCGGAGCCG
>CAZYSW010000864.1:0-2083 GCA_964650105.1 uncultured Nannocystaceae bacterium | reverse complement strand
GCCGGGCGGGCGACCCCGCCGGGGGCCGCGGTCCGTGCCCCGCGGTGCGGCGTTCGGGAGGCGAGGTCCGGGGGCGCGGTTCCGGGTGGACGGGGGGTGGGTTGCAGGGGGACCATTTCGCTCCCTCGGAGGAAAGAGGAGGTGGCGAGATGGCACGACTGGTGACGATCGGAGACAGCCTGACGCAGGGGTTTCATTCGCTCGCGATCACGAACACGGATCAGTCGTATCCGGCCCTGATCGCGCGCGCGATGGGGCTGGGTCAGGACGAGTTCGCGCAGCCCGACTTTCGCGGCAAGGGCGGGTTGCCGTGCAGCGTGGAGTGGCTGGCGCGGAGGCTCGAGGAGCGGTATGGCGCCGACTTGCGGGGATTCGAGTGGATCCGAGCGATCCATGCCATCACCGATTGCATCGACGAGGTGGAGGATTACTGGGAGCGAGGGCGAGGGGCGCGGCCCACCGGCGACGTGCTGTTCCACAACCTGGCGGTGTGGGGGTTCGAGGTGGCCGACGCGTACGACATCAACGCCGGGCTGTGCGCGGAGGCGGTGCGCAAGAGCAAGGACAATTGGTTTCGACCGCCTTCGGAGCCGCGCCTGCGCACGGCGCTGAACGTCTTGAACCCGGCGCGGCTCGACAACCGCGCCACGGACACGCAGCTCGAGATCGCCCGGAAGTTCGCGGAACGCGACGGTGGGATCGATCATCTGATCGTGTGGCTGGGGGCGAACAACTGCCTCGGGACGGTCGTGCGGCTGGAGATCGTGGAGACGGGGCTCGAGTCCCCGGGGAGGCCGAATTCGGGGTACACGCTGTGGACGCCGACCGCGTTCGCGCAGGACTACGAGCGGCTGGCGGAGCGGGTCGCGGCGCTGGGGGCCAAGCACACGTACGTCGTGACCGTGCCCCACGTGACGATTCCGCCCATCACGCGGGGCGTGATGGATTCGCGCGGGCGGTTGCCCGAAGGGGAGCGATACTTCGACTACTACACGCGCTTTTTCATCCACGACAAGGAGTTCGACGAGCGGAAGGATCCGCACCTGACCAAGGCGCAGGCCAAGAAGATCGACGAGTGGATCGACGAGTACAACGCGATCATCCGGCGAGAGGCGGAGGCTCGGGGTTGGCACGTGGTCGACATGTGCAAGGTGCTGGACGAGCTGGCGGTGCGTCGCAATCATGGGGCACCGCGGTATCGGTTGCCCCCGGCGCTCTCGGACCTGACGATTCGATTCTTCGAGATCGCACCCGGCGGGGGGATCAAGGCCGGCGGGCTGATCGGGCTCGATGGCGTGCACCCGACGGCGTGCGGGTACGGGTTGGTCGCGCAGGAGTTCATCGAGGCGATCCGACGAAACGGCGAGCCCGACATCCGCGACGTGGACTTCGCGGAGCTGCGCCGCACCGACACGCTGGTCTCCCACCCGCCGGGGACGCTCAACGACATGCTCGGCGCCCTGCGGACGCTGGAGAAGTGGTTCCACCTGTCTCGCTGGATGAGCTGAGCGGGAACTCGAGCGCGCCGATGCCGAAGCAGCGGGGCCGGTGGGGCGGCCGGCCGTCAGTCGGCGGCGGATCCGAGGTAGGCTCCCCGAAACGCATGACCGCGATCTTGTCGGTCTCGGGGCTGAGCAAGACCTACGCGTCGGGACGCCGGGCGCTCGAGCGCGTGGATCTGGAGATCCGCCGGGGGGAGATCTTCGCGCTGTTGGGGCCGAACGGGGCGGGGAAGACGACGCTGATCAGCATCATCTGCGGGCTCGTGACGCCCAGCGAGGGCACGGTAACCGTCGCCGGGTACGACATCATCCGTGATGCTCGGGCGGCGCGGTGGCGAATCGGGCTGGTCCCGCAAGAGCTCACCACCGACGCGTTCGAGACGGTGTGGGATACCGTGACGCTCAGCCGAGGGCTGTTCGGGCGGCCGCCGAATCCGAAGCTGATCGAGCAGGTGCTGCGCGATCTGTCGCTTTGGGACAGGCGCAAGAGCAAGATCCTGACGCTGTCGGGAGGGATGAAGCGGCGGGTGCTCATCGCCAAGGCGCTGTCGCACGAGCCCGAGATCCTGTTCCTCGACGAA
>CAZYSW010000863.1:0-2084 GCA_964650105.1 uncultured Nannocystaceae bacterium | reverse complement strand
CGGTCGGGGTCGGGCTGGGCATGGTCGTCTTCTTTCAGCGCTCCGCGACGAGATAGGTCCACCACGATTCCTGATTCTCGACGTGCCGAGGCTCGTAGAAGATTCCCGTCTCCTCGCCGCGCTCCCAAAGGGCATGCACACGCGAAAAGCCGCACTCGAGCAACAGGTCTCGCAGCTCGGGGACGGTCCACAGCCGCCAGTCGTAGCCGAAGGCCCGCTCCAGCTTGGACCCGTCGGGGAACTCGAAGTGGATGTAGCACTTGACGTGATGGGTCAGAGGATCGAAGCCGGCCTGTTCCCACCGATAGACGAAGTCCCCGTGGTCGGTCTCGGTCTCCTCGGAGCTCATCGACTCGAGGCCGCCCAGGACGTCCAGGATGAACAGACCGTCGGGCTTCAACTTGCGGCGCACCGCCTGGAAGTAGGCGCCGAGCGTCTTGCGCTCCTTGAAGGCGTAGTAGCTGAAATTGAGAGCACACGTGATGTCCGTCCGCGGTCCGGGGGCGTCGAGCACGTTGGCCTGAAACAACTCGATGCGCCGGGCGACGTCCGGTCCCGCGGGGTCGACGTGGGTCTTTCGACCCCAGCGCAAGGTCGGTCCGTGGAGATCCACGCCCACCGCGCTACGGTAGGGCTTGGACTTCGCCCACGTCGTGGCCAAGACGGCGGTGCCGCAAAAATCCTCCCGCAAGGTTTCGGCCTCGCGTTTGCGGTAGCGGCGGAAGAAGCCGGCCATGGTGGCGGCGTCGGTCTCCGGGTCCTGGACGGCGCGTTCGTACAGAGCGAGCCGGTCCGCACGTGCGGCGGCCGTGACCTTCGCGCCGCGTTTATTCGACTTGCGTCGGCCGCGAGAGGCCGACGCCCGAGCGTTGCGAGCAGACATGTGATGCAGAGAACGAGGCGAGTCGAGAGGTTGGTGAGCCCCGTGAGACGCTCGGTGGTTCAGCCACCCAGATAGCGCGTCAGCCCGTTGTACGCTTCGGTCAACCGGCGGGTCACTTCGGTGGCAGCCGCGAGCTTGTCGGGGTCGTTGGCGAATCGGTCGGGGTGATATTGCAACAAAAGGCGACGATATGCGCGTCTCACCTGCTTGATGTCTGCGCCGGGCTGAAGCTCGAGGGTCCGGTACCACCGCCTGCGATCGGCTGCCGGGTCGCTCGCCGGCTCGCCGCGGACACCGGCCCGATTGCGAGCGTTCTCATACGCGCGTTCCCAGGCCTCTTCGGCGGCATCGCGAAACTCACGCGCTCGCCGGCCCGCTCGGGCCCCCACGCTTTCCTTGCGGTTCGCATCGTCTTCGGTCTCGGCGTCGACTTCGGCCTCGGCCTCCTTGGCCTCGCGCCGCGACGACAGAAACTCGCGCAGATGATCGCGATCGAACGCCTGGCGGAAATCCGTCAGGTTGGATCGAGCCAGGTCGATGAGGCGCCTACCGATACTCATCGCTCGTCCTTTCGAGACACCCTGCGTGCACCCTGCGGGTCGTCACCGTCGAAGTCACCATCGTCGTCGTCGATGATCTCCAGGTCCACCGGCCTCAGCGCCACCAGGGTCTTGGCATCGTCATCGTCGTCACCGCGCTGGGCGGTCCTGGGATCTCGCACCACCTGCCAACGCCCGGTCGGCATGTCCAGCCCGCCTTCGTCGGCACCGCCCGAGGCCGCGGTCGACCCCGAGGTCCCGGGGCGCAGCGGCGCCCCGAGGTCGCGCGGCCGACCGCGCGCGATGACGTCGTGAATGCGAAGCACGGTATCGGGCTCGAGCTGGGTGAACTCGATGCCGATCCCCGGCGGTTGTCGCTGATGGCGTACGACGCGCCCCTTGGCGGTCAAGAGCACCGGATCGTCGAGGAGAACGGTGAACCGCACCTCGAGCTCGGTCCCGATCGGAACCTGCTCGGTGGTGTGCACGAACACGCCGCCCTCGGACAGATCGGACACGTACGTCGTCCGCGGCAGCCCCGCGAACTCGGCATTGATCGGCACCCGGATGCCACGGCGACGATCGTCGGGTCCAGGTCTGCCCCTGCTACGCGTCACGCCAGCCGAACTATAGCAGCCGACCGCCCCCGATTGCCGGGTCCG
>CAZYSW010000862.1:0-2087 GCA_964650105.1 uncultured Nannocystaceae bacterium | reverse complement strand
ACGGCGCGCATCAGTTCCGCGTATCCCTCGGCGTAGGGGGACGACGGGGCGGGCTTCGATGCCCCCGCGAGATCGGACGTCTCCGAATCTCTCCATGAAATCGTGGAACTACCGTCCTCCCGAATCGCGGCCGCGCACGTTGCCGTAACGTGCGCTTGCGGGAACGGCAATGCGATCGTGAACGTGTTTGCGTCGGGGAAGCACGTACCCATAGCCCCTACGCCGATAACCCCACAGGAAGCCAGCACACCCAAGTTGCGCGCGCCGTCCTCTGAGCTACATGCGCATGATGCACTGATTGCGATCGTATCGGTCGGGCAAAACGCGGAAGCGAGCATCTCGCCTTCTGCGAACTCGTACAGGATTTCGATGTCGCTGAGCGTTGCCGCGATCCGCTCATCGAGTGCCTCAAAGTTCGCGTTGACCTCTGACGAACGCGCGGGCTGTCCTGCCTGGAAAACGAAAGGCACGTCGGCGGCTGCTACGATAGGGCCGAGCGCCAGCAACGAAATCGGAAGCACGGCTTTCATCGGAGTCTCGATCCTCATGCTACTGCCAGTTCGCTTGATCCCATGACGCTTGGTCCCACCGGAGCGCGGCGGGTTGCTGCGTCGGAGGAGGGTTGTTCGATGACGGCGGGGTATTGTTCGAGGGTGGCGGGCTCGATGATCCTCCGCCACCGCCGCCACCACCGCCGCACGCGGCGAGAAGAAGCACCAGCATTGGTGCGAGGGCGCGTCGTATCAGCATCGGCTCGGGGCTCATGTTATGTGGAAAGAGGGGAGAGCCGATCATAGGGCCCGCCTCAGGGGGCGCCGGACAAGAACAGGTTGCAGATTGCAGTCGCTTGGACGGTTTTCGAGAGCGGTCGCCCGTCAGTGCAGTTGGCGCAGCTTCTTCACCGCCTCGCGCAGAGTTATCTCGCCGTGGTCAAGTTCCTTGAGCACAGCTTCCGCAGCAGGATTCTCCCGCTCGTGAAGACGGAGCAGCAGTTCGGCGAGTTCGAGAATGTCGGAGAGCCACGGTGGCGGTTCCATAACGCGAGCATCGGCCGCACGGCCGAGGCTAGCGAGTCCCGTTTCTGGGCAATTTGCGGACTTTTCCGTCGTGAATGGAGGGGGCATCTCCTAGAACGCCGGAAACTGGCAACATCGGCGGCAACTATGAGCCAGCAAGCAGCTAGTAACCAGCGAGCCGGGCTTTTCCCGACGCTCGACAGGTCTTGAGGGATTGCTTCTTGGAACCTCTTTCTCGCGACAACCTGGAGAGTAGCGGTTTTGCTTCTAGCAGACTCATTGAACCTGTCGTGTCACGATGACGAGGAACCAGGAAGAAGAATCGACGCCAGCGGGAGATCTCGCGCAGTTCGTCGAAGAAGCGTTAGTCCAAATTGTGAGGGTATCGTGGCAGCGCAAAGCAGAATTGACCAACAGGCACAAGGGGCGTCGACGGTTCAGGACGCCGAAGTCTTGGCTCGCGCAAGGGGGATACTCTGTGGCCGGCGGTCGCGGGTCGGTCCTGCTTGGGGTTCGTGCTCAGAGGTCACAGAGTAGACTTCGGGACAGGGGATCGGACGTGGGAGCGCAGCCTATTCCTTGAGGTGCCTGTTGAAGGCTGACTGAGATGATGCAGGACAGGGAGCTCACAGCTGAGCAAGCGTTGCGACGTTTTGCGCGGGCGAAATTTCGGAGACTAGCGCGTAAAGTCGTGTGGCATTTGCGTCGCATGCCGCCGAGCGGAATCTGGTCCGGTGCTTGCGAAGCCAAGAGTCTATGGGACGAATATTGTTTCGAGATCCAGGAAGGGCCGACACCCGTCCTGGAGGAGGCGTTCTCTTTCACAATCCGTCCTTTTCTGCGAGACGTCGTAGACCGTATCCCTCACGAGGAGCAGGTCTTGCTATCGATGACAGCCGGATGGGAAGTAGGGGTGGCCTCGACAGCGGATGCTGTCTGCTGGGACGCAATTCTCGAGGTATTTGAAGGCTACCTGAGGGACGAGGCGGCTAACGCTGGAAGGCGAAGCACGGGGGGGGGGGGGTGCCCCTATGTGTTTGTCAAGCAAGATTCCGGCGACGGAGGGCAGTA
>CAZYSW010000861.1:0-2089 GCA_964650105.1 uncultured Nannocystaceae bacterium | reverse complement strand
GCGCGATCTCGGCGCCGACACGGCCGGTGTCGTCAGCGCCTCCGCGCCCTGCCCCGCCGCCGCCTCCCACTGAATCCAACGACGCAACACCGACCCCGAGGGTGAAGTTCTGCGGTCAGGAACTCGAGGTGGGCGTCCGCAGAGTCGTCTGCGAGACCGACGGAGCGGTCGAGCTCTCTCCTCTCGACGCCTTCCCGGTGCTGGACTCCATTTCCATCACCAGCCAGGAGGCGATTCCGCTCACCGCGCTCGCCAATCGAAAGCACTTGTCCGCGCTCGCCGTCCACGGCCCGGGCGTGACCGACATCTCCGCGCTGGCCCAGCTCGACTCGCTGTCCGAGCTCGACATCTCGACGACGAACGTCGCCGACATATCGCCCGTGGCCGCGATGAAGGGTCTCACGGTGATTCGGCTCTCCGACACCCAGGTCGCCGATCTCGGTCCGCTGGCGAAGCTGCCGTTTCTCTCCGGTGTCCACGCCGCCCGCACGCCTGTGCGCAGCCTCGCGCCGCTCGCCAAGCTGCAGCGTCTCCAGTGGATCGACGTGGAAGGCACGAAAGTCTCGCGGCTCGCCCCGATCGCCAAGCTCCCTGACCTGGGCGTGCTGAAGCTGGGCCACAGCCTCGTGACCGACCTTCGCCCCCTGGCGCACCTGCCTCTTCAGCAGGTGCACCTTCAGCACACGAAAGTCCGCGACGTGACCGTCCTCGAGACGCTCGACCTCAGCTTGGTCGACCTCACAGGCACGCGCGTGACGAAGGCCGCAGCGCAGCGGTTGAAAGCGAAGCTCGGCTCGTTCGCCGAGGTCATCGGCCCCTGAGATGCGGCATCTAGCGCGAAAATGGCGGGAACGCTTTATCCGAAGCCGGTCGGGAACCAATCATCTTGCCCTTCTCGCCCTTGGCGCGCTGCAGGTTCGCACCACGAAACGTGCAGCGCTCGCATGCGATGCGATAGAGGTTCACCTTCTGCACGTCGGCTCCGTGAAAGACAGCTTGTTCGTCTTGGCGCCACTGAGATTGGCCCCGAGCAGATTGGCGCCGGTGAAGTCGGCCCCGGAGAGGTCGCGCTCAGAGACCCTCCGGAGGGACCAAGGCGAACCCCGGGATCGCCCCGTTGCCACGAGGTCGAGCGAGCGCGTCGCGCTCGTGGGGTAGATCTGCTACCATCGCCTGCGTGAAGGCTCCTCTCCTCGGTCTGATCTTCATCGCCACCACCGGCTGCGGCACCGACGCGTCCGACGCCACGCCCACGAGCGGTGTCGGCGGCAGCAGCGGCGGCGTGGGCGGAAGCGGCGGCGTGGGCGGCAGCGGCGTCGGCGGTAGCGGCAGCAGCGTCGGCGGTAACGGCGGCACCGGCGCAGGAGGCGAGGAGCCGGTCGGGAGCGAAGGTTGCGGCGTCGCGGTCGCCGACGCCACCGAGCAGTGGGTGCCGAAGACCGTGGAGGTGAACGGCGCGAGCCGCGAGTTCTTCGTTCGTCTTCCCGCCGGATACGACACACGTCGCGCCTACCCCGTGGTCTATCAGTTCCACGGCTGCAGCAATCAACCGGCGAAGGAGAACAACAACCCGCCCGTTCACGAGCAATCGGGCCCCGACGCCATCGTCGTCCGCGGGCGCGCCGTCGACAACTGTTGGGACATCTCGGCCAATGGCTCCGACGTGGCCTTCTTCGATGCCCTCGTGGATGCCGTCGAGAGCAGCTTCTGCGCCGATCCAGACCGTCGCTTCGCGGCCGGCTACAGCAGCGGCGCCTTCATGAGCCACCGGCTCGCCTGCGACCGCGGCGAGGCCCTCCGCGGCGTGGCCAGCATCGCCGGAGGCCTCGCCGGCAACGCCTGCGAAGGACAGGTGGCCGCGCTCCTCATCCACGATCAAGGCGACGAGACGGTGGACATCTCCCAGAGCGAGAACGCCCGCGATCGCCACCTCGCCAACAACGGCTGCGATGAGGACGCGCCCACCACCCCGTGGGGCCCTGCGCCCTGCGTCGCGTACGCCGGATGCGATCCGGGGCACCCGGTCATCTGGTGCGAGACGACCGGCCAGAATCACTCCCGTCAGGACGGCCTCTCCGCCCCGGCCTTC
>CAZYSW010000860.1:0-2093 GCA_964650105.1 uncultured Nannocystaceae bacterium | reverse complement strand
ACGCTTCGGGTCGTTCGCTTTTGCTTCCACGTGCGGCAGGACGCGCCGGCGCAAGTAGTCAAAACCGCTCTCAGAGCGGGCTCTCGCCTCCTCTTCCGACGACGAGCCGTGCAACCAGACAGCCCAGGCCGGCGACACGAGAGACTTGCCTGTCAGGATATCGGTGCCGGTGGCTGTCGGGCGGACGATCGTCCCGGCACCGAGTCGTGCCGCCTCGCCAGGGGAAATCAAGAAACCGTCGTGACCGAACATTATGCCGCGGATAGTCCCAGCTCGATTTGCATGTAGCTGCCCTGTTCGAGAGAGGTCCTTCTGAAGATCAAGGTGAGGGTGGATGCGCGCCACCACATGCGGATGGCCTCCGACGACGAGCCGAGGGCACTTTGCTCGCCCTCGCAGCCAATTGACGACACTGACGTTGAGGGTCGCTTCGCCCGGCCAGGGTTTGCTGGATACTGCGAAGGCGACCTCGCCGCCGTTGCTCGTGATGTATCGAAGCGATATGTCGCAGGCCTTTCCTACGCGAATGCCGCTTGTTGCGACCAGGCCAGCACGAGCGTTGTCGGCCAGTCGATCGTGAGCGAGGCGGAACCAGTATGCGCAGATATCGGCTATCCTGCCGTCGAACCTTCCTTTGAGCCTGCTCATGTAGTCGGGGCCCAGTTCTTCGCGGATCTTCTGCATCCCCAAGAACGGCGGGTTCCCGATGATGGCGTCGGCCGGGGGCCACTCGGTGAACAGCGCGTCCGCGCAGACGATGTTCTCGTCGAGGTTGTCGAGCGGCAGCGACGGATCGACGTCGATGGTGAACTGCCCGAGCTTGGCGACGACCTCGTCGCGGCGCTGGTCGAAGGCGATCTTCTTGGCGATGTTCAGCGTGGTCTTGGCGAGCTCGACGGCGAAGGGGTTGATGTCGATCCCGAAGAAATTCGTGGTGCGGATCCCCGAGGCCCAGCCCACCTTGCCCTTGCCCTTGGTGGCCGAGGGAAACTCGTCGTAGATCCGCACGAGCACCTCGGTCTCGAGGCGGTAGAGCTCGCGGAAGGCCACGTAGAGGAAGTTGCCGCTCCCGCAGGCCGGATCGAGCACCCGGTAGGTCGTCAGGTCTTTCAAGATGGCGCGGAGCTCGTCGAGCGTCTTGGCCGCCTCGATGCGTTCGCGCCAGGGCTCGACGATCGTCGGCCCGACCACGCTCATGATGTCTTCGCGGGCGGTGTAGTGGGCGCCGCTCGCGTGGCGCTCCGCGTCGTCCATCACCCCCTGGAACACGCTCCCGAAGATGTGCGGATCGACGTAGCTCCAGTTCGCCTCGGCCGCCTTCGTGAGCGCCTTGAGCACGGTGGCGTCGAGCGTGAGCGACACCGCGTCGGTGAAGAGCCCGCCGTTGAAATAGGGAATGGCCGCCTCGGCGTGGGGCCGCTCGGCGACCGGCGTGCTCATCCAGGTGAACAGCTCGGTGAGCTTGCCCTCGGCGTCGCCCTCCTCGCCGGCTCGATAGAGCAGCGTGGTGAAATACTCTTTCGGCAGGAGCCCGATGTCTTCCGCGAACATCGCGACGATGCACTGGAGCGCGAACCGGATGACGTCGCCCTTTCGATCGGGGTGGCGGGCCGCGAGCGCCCGATACACCCGCGCCACGAGATCGGCGACCTCCTTGCTGACCTTGTCGACGTTGACGATCTTCGGCGTCGTCCCCGGGACCCACTGCGGCTCGAAGAACGGAAAGGCCTCGCTGTACTTCGGTAGCTCGTCGAGCGCGATCGTCAGCCGCGGCGCCGAGCGGTCGTAGGCGAGGTCGTAGAGGCGCACGTCGCGCTGGTTGGTGAGCACGACGTACTGCGGCTCGGTCTCCATCTGGAGGCACGCCCGCAAGAGCTCTCCCCAGGCCACGTCGAGCATCAGATCGCGGTCGGCCACGTCGACCACCACCCGCCGATCCGCCCAGTACGCGCTCACCTTCCGCTGGGTCTTCCGCCCATCGGCCACGACAGCAAACGCGTACCCATAGGTCCCCCCCCCGCCGGCGGCGCCCGCGCCCGGCCCCCCCGCCCCCCCGCCCCCCCCCCCCGCGCGCCCCCCCGCGGGCGCGCCCC
>CAZYSW010000859.1:544-2094 GCA_964650105.1 uncultured Nannocystaceae bacterium | reverse complement strand
GTAGACATCCTTTGGATCCTCCAAACGAACCGTCACCCATGCCGGCACGGGATTCGAGCTGATCGTGTCGAGCAGGGACCGCCACTCCGCCACCTGCAGCATCGCAAGGTCGTAGACGTCGGACGGCGTCCCCAATTGATGGCGGGTATCGAGGGCTGCCACCAACGGAAGGTGGAATCCGGAAAGCAGCGCGCTTTGATAGACTCGGCGCAACGATTCGGTCTGGGCGCCGATTTCGGCGTCGCCGGGCAGGTCACGCTCCCAGAACTCGTCCAACGGGCCTTCATTTCGGTAGTAGAGGTCGAGGAAGCGCCAGGCATCCGGGCTCTCCGTCTCTGCCTCTTCAGGCTCGGAGGTTGACGGTGGGGTTTCACCGGTCGCGACGCATACGATCGCGCCAAGGTTGCTCGCCGCGCCGAGAGGGGGGTCGGCGAACGCGAGTAACCGCTGCGCGCCGACGATCTCATCGAACGCCGCCTCAAGCCCAAACGTGTCGAGCGGCGAGATGATGCCCTTCGACCCGGCCACCTCGAGCGCCGCGCGGTGGTCAGCCGCACGGATGGCCAGACATGCATGTCGGTCGGGCGGCGTCCCGGTGCGCATCAGCGCGTAGGCGATCTCGAGGCTCAGTGCGGTGTCGCTCGAGAGGTTGGCGGCGTCGCGGAGGGCACGCACGGCTTCTTCCGTGTGCCGCGACGCCCTTGCCATGTGGACCACCTCGAGGTCTGTGAGCGTCGCGACGTCCACCTCGCCGAGAAGGGGGTCGAGCGAGGCCTGAACGCGCGCCACCTCGGGCGGGCCGATCAGCTCGCTCCCTCCGGCGATGAACTCGACGTCCCAGGTCGGCGGGACCTGGAGTCGAACCACCTCGGCCCCTTCCTGGATGGAGAGGCGCAGGTCGGCGAGCTGCTGGCCGGGGGGAATTATGCTCGCGCTGTACTCGAACATGAACTCGCCCCGCGCGCCGGTCATGACGGTGTCGATCGGCTCCTCGTTTCGAAGCGTGAGAAGCTCGAGCGTTACCTCTTCGCTCGCGATCGGGCCTGTGGTGGAAGTGAGCCGGCCGCGCACGACGAAGTTCGCGACTTCCACCACGGCCCCCTCCGTGGCGTGAATCCGACCCTCTTGCTCCGGAGCTGCACGAGGCCGCCACACGAGGTTCTCACGCGTGTCGGCCCTCAGCGTCCCTTCGGCTTCGTCGATCACACGAAAGAACAGGCTCACGTCTCCCGGTGCCGCGAGCCTTGCGAGGTCGACCTCCTCGATCCACACTTCGAAACGACCATCGTCGTCGGCTCGCGCGTAGCCCAGCAAATCGGTGGTTCCCTCGTCAGCGTCCCATGCTTCGACCCGCATGGCGGCGAGTGGAAGCTGGGTCGTTCGGTCGATGATCTGGCCGTAGAACTTGTACGTTGTCATGGCTGGTGAAACCTGGGCTGCGAGCGACTGTTGTCCTCGTTCTTGGAGGAAAAGGAGTGGGGAGGGAGACTCGCGTCAGGGTCGCTTGGCGATGTTGCGACCTGCGAGCATGAAGGTGGCGCTCCCGCTCG
>CAZYSW010000859.1:0-534 GCA_964650105.1 uncultured Nannocystaceae bacterium | reverse complement strand
CGTGTAGCTGGTCACGTACACTCGCACCTCAGCCACGGCCTGCCCCACGGCGAGCAGACGAGGAGTGTTCACGATGTGGAGGGCGGTCCAGGCATCGTCGGAATCGGTGATGATGCGCCCCTGAAAATGATAGGTCGCGCTGAAGGTTCCGATGATTTGGATCCACATGTCGGTCAGTTGGCGCGTGTCGACGATGTTCGACGTCGTGCCTTCGCCGGTCATGCCGCTGAGCAGGTGTCGTTCGTATCGCATATGCTTCCGCTGAGATTGATGGGTGGCGCCCCGACCTAGGAGCGTATCAGGCCGACTTGACGAGCAGCGTTGAGTAGCGGTTCGGTTTCTCGGATGCGACTCCCGGTGATAACGACAATGGCTACGAGGTCTTCACTATTCCGGGCCTGGCTCGCAACTTGAGGATGGCTTCGGGGCGCTGGAGGTGCCCTTGCCGGCGACCATCCCGTTCGTGGCGGCGAAGAACTTCACCCGGGCCGGCCGCACGACCGTCGACGTGGTGGTCATCCACACGATGGAGGC
>CAZYSW010000858.1:0-2095 GCA_964650105.1 uncultured Nannocystaceae bacterium | reverse complement strand
CTCGGGCCGGATTGGGTCGAGATCGAAGGTCGCGACTGGCATTGGCTCCTGGAGTAATCCCGAGCTCGGCACGGCGGTGAGCGCGCCGTTTCCCCGGGCGGCCAGGCTTGACCCCGGAGCGTCGGTCGTGGTCCCCATAGATCATGCGCAGCAAACTCTGGCTTGCATGGTCGATTGTCGGCGCGACCCTCCTTCCCCTCGGCGGCTGCTTCGATCCGGACGGCGCGGCGCTCGGCAGCGAGACGGATGCGGGGACCACGGGGGCGACCGACACGACGCCCACGTCGGGGGGATCGCACACCTCCGATCCCAGTGCCACCGGGCCCAGCGCGACGTCCGATCCCAGCGCGACATCCGATCCCGACGCCACGTCCGACCCCAGCGCGACTTCGAACGATCCCTCCACTTCGAGCTCGCCGTCGACCGACGACACGGCGTCCGACACCACCGAGGGATCGTCGGCCGACGGGTCGTCGACCACCGACACGACTTCGGGATCCGACGATTCGACCGGAACGACCGGGCAGGCGGCGGAGTGCATGAACGGCTTGTTCGAGCCCGGCGAGCTGTGTCTGGGCGAGGCCAGCCTGTTCAAGCCGGTCAACCCCGTCCACAAGATCGCCGCCGCGGACGTGGACGGCAACGATCACCTCGACCTGATCACCGCGGAGACGAACGATGCCGAGGCAAGGTTCTACTTCGGCAACGGTGCCGGAGCTTTCGGGGGGGGCTCCGGAGACGCCTTCAGCCCCGTCGTTCTCGACGTGGCGGTGGGCTATTTCAACGACGACGATCGCCCCGACGTCGTGTTCGGGCTCGACAGCGACGACCCGAACATCGGGATCATCCTCGGGGACGGGGCGGGCGTCTTCCCCTGGAACTTTCCCAAGTACGGGGCCGTCGCTGCCGGCGTCGCGGTGGCGACCGGAGACCTCAACGGCGACGGCTACGACGACGTCGTCGCCGTCGGCTCGATAATGCCGTCGGCGGCGCAGGATGGCCGCGTGCTGGTGTTCTTCAGCACCCCCAACGGGTTTGGGGGCTTCGGCCAACCCGTGGTCAATCAGAAGAACGACGGAACGTACACCGACGTGATCGTCTCGGACTGGAACGACAACGGGGTGCTCGACGTCGCCTACTCGATCATCGGGACGTCGGGGTCGTGGATTCATGCCTGCCGGGGCAACAACTCGGGGTCGTTCAGCCCGCAGGCGTGCGAAATCCTGCCGGGGGGCGACGACCCGCGCGCGCTCGCGGCGGGCGATTTCGACGGGGACGGTAACGTCGACATCGCGGCCAGCCAGAGCTCGAACGAGGCGGTCTTGGTCTATTTCGGCAACGGGACGGGGGCGTTCGCCGATCCGGTCACGGTCGCCACCGCGGACACGACGTGGGGGTTGGCGGCGGGCGACGTCGACGGCGACGGGATCGCGGACCTGGTGGCGACCCATCCCGCACCGGCGACCGCCTCGGTGATCCTCGGCCACGATGGCCGCGCGCTCGACGTCGATGCCACGCTGGTGGTGGGGAACTCCGGGTACATCCCCGAAGACGTGGTCCTGGCCGACTTCAACGAGGACGGTGCGCTCGACGTGGTCCTGGGGATGCGCGGCACGTTCAACGGCAATCCCGGAATCGCCATCTTCTTGTCCGAGGTGTGAGGCCGCCGCGTTCCACCGTCTCGGGGCCCTGCCCCGGACGGTGGAGTGCCCCCCTCGCCGCGCGACGTCTGCGAGAGAGGGCGAACCGGCGGTCGGGCGCACGCCATCGTCGTGCCACCGCCCGGGGGGGAAGGTCGTGCGGTGCTTGGCGGTCGGGGGCGCGGCGTGGGATCAGCCGCCCGTGGGCTGCTGGACCGCGGTCTTCTGAGCCTTCTCGGCCAGGGCCGCGTTCTCCGCCTCGATGCGGGCGATCTCGAGCGGGTGCCACGAGGCGCCGGGCGGGTACACCCAGTTGGGGAGTTCGGCGCCGGTCTCGGGATCGAGCGGCTTGTAGGCCACGAACTCGAGCAGGCCGCGGTCGTAGGCGAAGCCGGTGTCCGAGAACTGCTTGAACTTGCCCTTGAAGGTATAGCGCTTGCCCTTCTCGAGGATGA
>CAZYSW010000857.1:0-2099 GCA_964650105.1 uncultured Nannocystaceae bacterium | reverse complement strand
AAGGTCGACCGCATCCTCGGTTAGCTCCGCGTCCCGGTCAGTGCGGTTCGACCTGCCCCTTCGATGCTCCGACCTCGAAGCGGCGGCACGCACGGCGAGTTCTTCACGGGAGTTTGCCGGGTGGACGACGAGATGGTGTTCGTGGTGAACCTCGATACCCTCATCGATCCGATGGTGGGCTCGATGACTTCGGCGCCGGCGCCGGTCCGGCCCGAGCCGGTGGAGGAGGAGGCATGAGCGCACGACCGATGGTGCTGTTCGCTCACGAGCGCCCCGGGGTCGGTCGGGCGGTGCGGCGAATCCTCGAGCTCCACGGGTTCGACGTGCACACGGTTCGAGACGGCCACGCCACGCAACTGGCCCTGGAGGCGCGGCGCTGGGACGCGCTGGTCGTCGACGTCGCGCTGCCCGGCATTCCGGGGTACGAGCTGGTGCGGGTGGCCAAATCACTGGCGGA
The DNA here is from genome assembly GCA_964650105.1 of uncultured Nannocystaceae bacterium. Lineage (GTDB taxonomy): Bacteria > Myxococcota_A > Polyangia > Nannocystales > Nannocystaceae > CAZYSW01. Next base: position 1,642 of record CAZYSW010000857.1, on the reverse strand, counting down.
CGCGGGACCCCACAGCGGGGCCCCGCGGGTGGTGTTGGTCTCGTCGGTGTACCGACGCACCGCCTACAAGCGACGACCCACGCGACTGTACGGCGCCGACGACTACGTCGAGGTGCACCACCTGGGCGATTTCCTGCCGGTCAAGCTGCGGAGCATGATCGGCATGCCGGTGCAGCCGAGCACCGATCCCAGCCTCGCCGAGGGGCAGGTCGCTGCCGTCCTGCGAGCCGAGGGGGACACACGGATGACCCTTCAGGATCGCGAGGGGCTCGCCTCGCTGATCGTCGCCGACATGGTGCTGTACAACGGAGACCGCATCCTGACCGCTGCGGATGCCGAAGCCGCGGCGACGGCCGTACGCGAGGATCTCGAGATGGCGCGCGATCTGTTCCAACAGGTCGTTCGCGCCGAAGGTCGGGATCTCGGCGGTGGAGATCCGGTCGGTGACGCGTTCTTCGAGCTGATGTCTGCGCTCGGACGGGAGGGGCGCTCGTGAGCGGGGAGCTGCCGCCCGCCCTGGCCCGCGAGGTGCAGGGCTTGCAGGCCGCCGAGTGGCGGGAGCGCAAACAGGCCGTCGATGCCCTCAAGGCGCTGCTGCCCGCGGCGGAGCCCGCCGTCCTCGCCCTCCTGGTCGAGCACCTACTCGACGGGGTGTTGTCGCCGGTGCACGTCGACGGTCGGGCGGCGTGTCACGAGGTGCTCGTCGCGATCGGGGCGAAGGCGCTGCCGAACGTGATGGATCGTCTCGGTCGACAAGGCACCTCCCGACGATTCCTGGTCGACCTTTTGGGGGAGATCGGCGACGAGTCCCACGTTCCGCTCCTCCGCCGGATCCTCACCGAGCCCGAGTCCGACGCCAATCTGCAGGCTTCGGCCGCCACCGCGCTCGGACGGCTGGGCGGAGAGGCGGCCCGTGCCGCGCTGATCGAGCTCTTGCGCAGCGCGTCGCAGATGCTGCGCGTGTATGCCCTCGACGCGCTGAGGCTTGCCCGCGCCGCGGTGCCGGTCGCCGACCTCGAGCCGCTGGTCGCCGATCGATTCACCCGCAAGGCGGCCGCGGCCCTGCTCGCGTACTCGCGCGAGGCCGCTGCGTTGCCGGTGCTCGTCTCCCTGCTCTCGGACGGCATGGCGGGCGTCCGAGCGACCGCCGTCCGGGCGCTGATGGTGCTCGACGAGGATCTTCGTCAGATCGGCAAGGAGGGGCTGGTCGCGGCCGGGCTGCGTCGCGCTGACGCGAGCGTGCGCAAGAACCTGCGGGAGCTCATCGAGCACAAGGAGCGCGAGGTGAGGCAGGCGGCGATTCGGGCGGCGGGCATGGCCGGCGACGCGGAGGCCGTCGGGGTCGTGCTGCAGGTGATGGACGATCCGCTCATCCAGGAGCAGGCGCTGGTGATGATCGGCCAGCTTGGGGCGTCGGCCTCCGACGCCCTGCTGGCGGCCGCGCGCGCGGCCGGGGGGTCTCGGCACGAGCACGTGCTGCGACTGGCCGGCGCGCTGACGTACGGCACGGGGGGGGCCGAGCTCCTGGCGCTGCTGTGCGAGGGGCTGGAAGAGCCCAACGAGGATGCCGCGTGTGAGGCGGCGGAGTCGCTGTCGGCCGTCGGGGACCGTACCTGCCTTCGTCCGCTCTACGAGGCGATGC
>CAZYSW010000856.1:0-2099 GCA_964650105.1 uncultured Nannocystaceae bacterium | reverse complement strand
TACGGGTGTTCGAGGACGCGCTCTCGTCGATGACCTGGTGCTCCTCGGACCCCCTATGTATTGAAGGTGTGCATGCGCGCACCGAGCCGGCGAACGGAGCGGCGTGTCACGCGTGCCTGCTCGCCGCCGAAACCTCCTGCGAGGAGTTCAACGCCTTCCTCGATCGGAGTCTACTCGTTGGAACGCCTGGGCAACCGGAGCTCGGTTTCTTCCAAGACTTCCTTCGTGAGCTTCGGAGCTGAGCGACATGGGGCTCGCTCGTGACCTGGTCGAGTTCGAGGCGAGGCTACGGGATCGTGATGACGTCGACCTGTTCGCCCCCGTCGAGCGCAACGGTCTGCTCGACACGCCCGAGTCCGCGAGCATGCTCGGGCGAATCCGGTCAACAGACCCCGCCTCGGCAATGCGGCTTTGCCTTCAGGCGCTCCGAATCCAGCACGAGGAGCTGCGGCCGAAGCTGCTGGACGCCGAGTTGGTAGCGACGCTGCCTCCCGAGACTCCTGGGATCGCGCGGCCGACGGAGCGGGTAGTCCAGGAGATGATCGATGGCGCGACGACAGAGATCATCCTCCTTGGATACGAGCTAACAGATCGAAACCTGATCGGGCTGCTGGCAGCTGCCGGTGGTCGTGGAACCGGCGTGATCATGATCTGTGATCGCGCTCGCGGCACCGCACAGCGGGTCGTCGAGTCGTGGCCTTCGCGCACACCACCGCCGCGGGTCTTCCACGACCGCGAGCGCGCGGAGGGCGCACCATACGCATCGATGCATGCGAAGTGCCTGCTCATCGACGGCAAGGATCTCCTAGTAACGTCGGCGAACTTCACGTTTCACGGCCTGCATGGCAACATCGAGATCGGCGTCCGGCTCGGTGGCGCTCCCGCGGCGGAGGCCAGAAAAATCTTCTCGCATCTCGTCGAGAGCCGGGTCCTCGAGGAGGTCTCATGCTGACCTTTGAACGGGGTGCAAAGTACACCCGCCCGGACGTCAACGAACGAGCAGGGCTAGGTCGTGACGCAAAAGGTGGGAACTGGGACACCGGCGTCGTGGAGCACGACAACGAGTTCATCATCTTCACGAACGTCGGCACGGAAGGACGGACTGGCACAACTATGGGAACCGGTGGGCCGGTGGGAAGGAATCTGCCTTCGCTGGTACCACAAGAGGGGCTCTCATCTCGGATGGTCGAGTGTACAGAAGCTGCTCGAGCCCGCTTCCGTCGTCCACATCTTCTGGCGCGACCAAGTTGGCGTGCTGACCCTTGGGATTCTTGCCCAACTGCTCGAGGGTGGGGGCGAGCACCTCGCGATATCCAAGCTGACTCATGGCCCCGCAGGCTATCGCGTCGTGTCCCCTGCTTCACGTGGCCGATGGCTTTGCCTCCCCGGAGGCGAGGCGCGCGGTCCAGATGCTCGGTGCCCCACGGTGGACTGCCTCCTCGCAGGCTGGCCAAGCGCCTCGCCTCCTCTGTTTCTGCGAGGTCCACCATGCGCCGCACCCTCAAGGTCTTCGTCATCCCGGCCGGCAAGCCCGCGGGGACCCCGCCCGAGCCTGGGCCTGACGTCGAGCTCGACGCGCCCACCCAGGACGCGCTCCTCGCCGCCGCGCGCGAGGCGATCGACAAGCGCGGGCAGTGGGCGCGCGCCGTGTCGTTCACGCCGACCGGGCTCGTTGCGTACGCCGAGGCCGCGCGGTGACGACGCCTGACGCGATCCTTGCCGCTGACGAGCGGCTCCAGACCATCCTGAAGGCGGTCGTCGTAGGTGCGCGCGTGCAGGATCCGGCGAGCCGCCCCGCAGGCGAAGACTCGGCCAGCGCGTTCAGCTCGGCGGGCGCGCTCCTTCCGCCCTACGACCCCGAGACGCTCTGCCTGCTGGTCGAGCACTCCAACTCGTTGCGACGACTGGACCAAGCGTCCCATCACCCTGACGCCCGCTCGACGCGCGCTGCCTCCTCGGCGCTCGGGGTGGTCGACACGCCCTCGGGGAGCGTTCGTGCCTCGCGGGCGGCTCGCGGGCATCCAGACCGGCGTGGAGGACCTGAAACCGAAGGCCGTGACCCCCCGGCGACGCCGCCGAGTCCGTCGTCGCCGCGACGC
>CAZYSW010000855.1:0-2104 GCA_964650105.1 uncultured Nannocystaceae bacterium | reverse complement strand
AATACAGCTTCGTTCAGAACTTCCCGCCGGAGCGCCCGCAGCAGGCGTTGTGGGTGGTGACTCCGGAGCGTGGTGTGACGTGGCAGGCGCCGGTGATCGCAGACCACGGGTACTTGGGGAAGTGACGTGGATTCGTCGGTAGTCGACGCGGTGTTCACTCGTGCGCTCGCGAGGGCGGTGGAGCGCGGCCATTCGGAGCGTGTCATCGACCTGCTGTTGGACCTGTGGTCCGACACGCGGGCTGCGTTGCGTGACCTGGCGGCGGTCGACGCGCTCGAGCGGATCGCACGCAACAGCTGACCTTTCGCTGCGCGCCGACCTGGCGCGCCTGGTTCGGGTGTCCGGTCTGTCGGCCCCCCACGGAGGCCGGACACCCACCTCCTGTCAACCCACCCACAACCCCTGAAGCCCCGCCGGTGGTGGGGCTTCTTCGCGTAAGGAGCAAGACATGGCTGAAGGCTGGTCCTCTACTGCTGGGAACGCTGCGCTCGACGATCTCGTGGCGACGTACCCGTACATCCAGTTGCACACGGGTGCCCCAGGGGCGGCTGGGACGTCGAATGTGGCGGGGAACGCGACCCGGAAGCAGGTGACGTGGGGCGCAGCGTCGAACGGCACCGTCAGCAATTCGGCGGCGGTCGAGTGGTCGACGTCGGACGTGGACACGTCGGAGACTTACACGCATTTCACGTTGTGGACTGCGGCGTCGGGTGGGACGTTTGGTGCGTCGGGGACGATCACCGCGAACGCTGTCACTTCGGGCGACGAGTTCACGATCGGGATCGGTGACCTGAACATCACGCTGACCCTGGCGTCCTGACGATGCGTGTCGCTCTTGTCCGCTGGCGCGCCGAGCAAGACGGCGAGCTGACGACGTTCGTCCCGGACGTCGACCTCGACGCGTTGGATGCGTGGGGTGTGATCGACCTGCGCGGCTCGGGCGAGAAGCATCAGTCGTCTGCGGATGGTGTGGCGTTGCTGGTCGCACCGCGGCACGAGGGGCCGGTCCCGGGCGCGCTGGTGGACTTGGGCGACGACCACCAGTCACGTCTCGGCGCCACCGTCGGGCGCGCGCTCTCGAACCGTCTCGGCCTGAACCTGGTGGAGGCGACACCGGGGCGGATCGCCGCGGAGCTGCTGACCCTCCACGCGCGTGCAGACGACGACTCCAAGCCGAACCCGCTCGTCGGCGAACGCCGCTTCCCACGGTCGAAGTCGGACCAGCGTCGGCGTGCCCGTGTGTGGTGCGCCGGCGTGTTGCTGTACGACGAGCTCGGTGGATTCGTCGACGAGGAAGCCGTCTACTACACGGAGACGTTCCCGACGGCGCAGAACCCGATGACGTCGCAGGACCTCCAGTGGTCCGGCAACTTCGTCGTCGCGTCTGGGGGTGCGTACGCGTACAGCGCCGCGGACCCCGGGTTTGCTCGCATGGAGACCGCGCACGCGAGCGCGGACCATTGGATCGAAGCCCAGTTCTCCCTGAGTGACGATTCGGCCCTGGCGGTCCACGTCCGGTGCCAACAGACGCACCCCGGCGAGTCCTACGCGATGCGCGTCCGCGGGCGGTGGTGGGACACATGGGCACTCCGGCGCTACAACACCCAGTTCTCCGTCGTCGAAATCGGCAACGGTGGGTGCGCTCTTAACACGAACACCGAATACACGATCCGTCTCGAAGCGAACGGCTCCTCCATCACGCCGTTTGTGGACACGGGCACGGGGCTGGGGTCGCAGACCGACACCAACTTCAACGGCCTCCATGTCGGACTCGCGACGGAGTACGACTCGACGGCGACGGACACCCGGTTCTATTCGCTTGCGACGGCGCTGATCGGTGAGGAACCGGGCGGCGGCGGGGACCCGGTCGAAGGCGAAGCCACTGCGGCCCTCGGCGCGCTCACGGGTGCGGCTACGGGTGTTGCGACGGTTGTCGGCGAAGCATCCTCCAGCCTGGGCGGCCTCTCCGCGACGGCGACGGGGACGGCGACGACGCCTCCGGTTGAAGGCACCGCAACCGCCAACCTCGGCGCACTCACCGGCACAGCATCCGGCACGACAACGGTTGTCGGCGCGGCAACGTCGACGCTGGGTGGCCTGACCG
>CAZYSW010000854.1:0-2110 GCA_964650105.1 uncultured Nannocystaceae bacterium | reverse complement strand
ATGGGCTCGAGGTCGATCACCTCGACCGCCGGTTGACTGGACTCCGCTTCGCGCAGCTCCATGCGAACCAGCTCGATCTGGCGCTCGATCTCCGCCTTTCGGGTCGGCAGATCGCGCCATGCCTTCATGAAGGGGCACGGTTCGCACTTCTCTGCAAAGGGGGTGTCGGGCTTCTTCTTGAGCTGCTCATCGACGCGGACGAGTTCCTCACCGACTCGCTGCAGGCGCAGGGCAATGCCGCCGCGGCGTTCTCGCCATGAATCGAGAGCCTTGCGTCCCTCATCGTTCTTGGCGACAGCCTCGTGGTACTCGCGCTCGATGTCGTCGATGGTCGCCGCCAGCGCGCGGGTCTCGTCAGTGACCCCGGTGGCCTGGGCGAGGCTTTCGACCACGTCACTCTTCGCGGCCACGTCGGCTTGAAGACGTTGGCGCTCGCGCACCCACTCCTGACGACGCTCGAAGGCGCGGAGCTGAATCTCGAGCTCCTTCACTTCGTGGCGCGCATCGACCAGGCTCTTGCGCGCTTCGCTGGCAGCGGCCAACCCGCTGGCCTCTTTGCGAAGCTTATCGATTTCGGCTGCGGCGAGCACCTCCTCGCGGAGAAGGCGCAAGCGTTCGGCGTCCAGTCGTTGCTCCTCCTGGACCTTCGCCGTAAGTGTCGAGTCGTCCGACTGAAGCTGCTGGAGACGCGCAACGGCGCCGTCGTGCTTGTCGTTGGCGTTCCGGGCGTGATACTCCGCCATCTCCAGAGCTTCCTTCACGGAGACATGGATCTGGGCGGCTTCCTTCACTTTCTCCTCGGCCTCCTCGATGGAGGGCAGCCCGACCGCTGCCTGGCGCGCACGGGAGGCGGCGTCGCGCGCCTTCTCCCCCGCCGCTTCCGAGACTGCGTCCAAGCGGGCGAGACCAAGGAAGCGGCCGAAGAGGGCGCGGCGGTCGCGTGGATCGATCTCCGTGAGATCGCCGTCCCGGTTCGCGGTCATGAACCAGGTGGCGAGCGCTGACTGCGCATCGCCGACGATGCGGTCCACGGCCGCGCGATAGTCGGCGTCCTTGGGACCTGCGATGATCTCGCCGGTGTCAAGATCGTAGAGCCAGCGCTCCTGTTCGGGGTTTTTGCCAGTTCCGCCGATGATCTCGCGACGCGCGCGGAAGCGACGACCGTCGACTTCGAAATCCGCCTCGATCAGCGCGGAGCCATCGCCCCCGGCCGTCAGGTTGTCGTAGAGGTTCCCTTCATAGCCAGGGACCTCATTGTAAAGTACAGCGTAAAGTGCCCCAACGGCGGTCGTCTTTCCGGCGCCATTTGTGCCGTGAACGGCGACGAGAGGCGGAAGGCCTTCCCACAGCGTTTCGGTGTCGGTGTGCTTGCCAATGCCACAGACGCGCATGCGCAGCGGCGTGATGGTGGCGACGCGCTCGGCCTTCTCGCCGCGCTGGAGCTTTGGATTCTCCTCGATGACCTCCTCGAGGGCGGCGTCGATGCGCTTCCGCTCATCCTCCGCCAGCTCGATGTTGCGCGTCGTGATGTAGCCATCAAGCAGCGCGCGATCGTCGGTGAGGGAAAGGGAGTCCGCGTTCTCGAGGCGAGCGGTGCGTTCGACGCGCTTGATATTGACAGCCGAGACCCGGATGCCTCGCGCCGTGATGTCCGCCTTGGTGGGGCGGTCGAGATCGAAGCCGTCCGTCTTCAGCCAGGTGCGATACTTGGCGAAGTCCGCAGCGCTCGTGATTTCCGACAGCACGCCCAGGACATCCTCGGGTCGCTGGACGGTCCAGATCGCGTGGCGACGCGCTTCCCACAGCTCGTGGAAGACGGCTTCGCCAGTATTAGTATCCCAGATCTCGATGCCGGCCGGATTGCCCTCGTGGCTGAAGTTCTGCTGCCACAAGTTGCCGACATAGCCGCCCTTGCCGGGTCCGGCCAAGTCCATGTCACGCAGGTGGAAATCGCCCAGGGCCACACGGTCGATGCTGTGGAACTTGACCAGCTCCTGCAGCTTCTCCTGGCTGATGCACCACGAGCCGCCGTCGCACGTGCGCAGCTTGTTCATACGCGCGCCGAGGACCTGGACGTGACCGAGCAGCAGGCGCGGCGTCGGTGACGTGC
>CAZYSW010000853.1:0-2114 GCA_964650105.1 uncultured Nannocystaceae bacterium | reverse complement strand
ACCCGCAGCGACGGCTCGCCCTGGGAGCTCCGCCTCGCCGACGTCCTCGAGCGCGCAGGCGCCCTCGAGGTGGCCTACAACCCGAACGACTGCCCCGAGAAGCGCTGGGGGGCGCCGGAGGGCAGCGAGGAGCGCGCGACCTGCCGGGCCGAGGCCCCCGCGACGCACCGCGCAAAAATGGACTCTTACCGCGGCTGGTTTCGCGACCGCCGCCGCCCGCCGCGCCCGTGAAGTGTTCCGGGCGCAGAACCAGTCCCCGAGATCGATTGGACTGGACCACCGGCGCGAGCTAACGCCACTGCCAGTGGCGAGCCAGGATGTTCCCTGGTAGCTTCGAGCTACGCTTTCCCCCAGCGCGCCTTTCCCTCCGCGCTTGCTTCGACCCCCATCCAATGAACCGTCTCGTACCGTCTCTCTCGCGCGCCGCGACCTTCGCGGCGCTCACCCTGGCCCTCGTGGCCGCCGGCTGCTCCGCGAGCGGCGTCGGACCCGTCGAGGACGACGGCGGCGGCGGCAGCCCGACCACGACGACGACCGTCGGCGGAATGGGAGGCGACGGCGGCGGAAGCACCGGCCCCTGTAGCCAGAACTGCGCCGCCGTCGACACGCCGATGTGTCTGAAGTCGGTCTGCAACGAGGGCCAGCACCCCGGCCCGGTCGGCGAGTGCGTCGTGGTCGACGACGACGACGGCACCGAGTGCGACGACGGCCTCTTCTGCACGACGGGCGACGCCTGCCAGGCGGGGAGCTGCGTCGGCGGCCCCCAGAACACCTGCGGCATGGAGGCCTCCGACTGCGAGGAGGTCGTCTGCAACGAGTCCTCGAAGGCCTGCACCACCCAGAACGCAAACCAGGGCATGGCCTGCACGCCCGACGACCTCTGCCAGGTCGCCGGCACCTGCAACAACGGCGTCTGCACCGGCCAGCCGAAGGACTGCTTCTTCGCGCCCATCACCGACTGCGAGGTCGCGACCTGCAACCCCGCCACCGGGGTCTGCGAGGGCCAGGCCGATCCGTCGAAGGACGGACAGAGCTGCGTGCTCGGCGGCGACCTCTGCATGGTCGACAAGGTCTGCGACAACGGTCAGTGCATCGGGGGCAACGCCAAGGACTGCTCCCACCTCGACATCGGCTGCGAGAACGGCGTCTGCAACCAGAGCAACGGCCAATGCGAGCCGATGCAGGTTCCCGCCGGCAGCCAATGCAACACCGCCACCGACCAGTGCAACGTCGGCATCTGCGACGCGCAGCTCAACTGCATCGCCAACCCGGTCAACGACGGCACCACCTGTGACGACTTCAACACCTGCACCACGGGCGACATCTGCACCGCCGGCGTCTGCGGCGGGTCCATCGACCCGAACTGCACCACTTACTTCGAGGGCAATTTCGAGTCGGGCTGCCCCGCGCCCGGATGGACGCTCACGGGCGATTGGCAGTGCGGCGCCCCCTCGAGCGTAGGCCCACAGGCTCCCTACGACGGCGTCAACCTCATCGGCACGGTCCTCAACGGCAGCTACAACCACAACCAGACCTACGAGGCGAACTACGCCCAGACGCCGCTCATCGGCCTCGGAACCGCCTACAACCCGGTCTTGTCCTTCTACCACTGGGTCCACACCGAGGGCTCGAGCTTCGACGGCTACAACGTCAAGATCAGCACCGACGGCGGCAACAGCTTCACCACACTCACCAACGTCGAGCCCAACTACGGCCTCACGGTCGCCAGCCAGCCCGCCTTTGGCGGCAACCTCGGAGGTTGGCACCTCGTCACCGCCGACCTGAGCGCCTACGTGGGCCAGCAGATCATCCTGCGCTTCTCGATGCGCACCGACGGGAGCGTGGCTCATCCGGGCGTCTACATCGACGGGATCTCGGTGGACGAGCAGCCCCCGGCGCCGATCGTCATCACGACCCAGTCGCTGCCGGAAGCGCTCGAGTCGGTCCCGTACAGCGCGCTCATCGAGAAGCAAGGCGGCGTCGCCACCTCCAATTGGTCCATCGTCGGCGGCACGAACATCGGATGGCTCAGCATCGACCCGAACACGGGCGAGCTCTTCGGCACGCCGGCCCTCGCCGACGTCGGTCCGGTCTCCGTCACCGTGCACGTCGAG
>CAZYSW010000852.1:0-2116 GCA_964650105.1 uncultured Nannocystaceae bacterium | reverse complement strand
CCGCAACACCCACGGCTCGGCCGGCACGCGGTACGGGTGAGAAAAGGCGGCGCACACCACCCCGCGGCACCCCGGCCCCGCGATCCAGCCCTCGTCGGAGGGACGGAGAAGACCGCCTCGGATGCGCTTCACCTCGTCGTCGCGCAGACACGACAGCTCCACCACGCCCTCGGCGACCGGCGCTCCGTCCTCGTCGACGATCTGCGCCTCGACCGTGGCGGCCGCAGGATCACCATCCCCGCGCCACGCGACCCCGCCGCGTCCCGTACCGCCTCCGCGCGGACCCTCGACGTCGCCGTGCGCGTCGCCGGACTCGCGACCGCCGATTCCCGACGAGCCGAGCGCGACCACCGACGCCCACACGAGCAGGGCGAGGGTCGCCACGATCCCGAGCGCTCTCCACCAGCGTTTCATTCCCGAAGGTGCGGCGCCATGATCGCCTCGGCCTGCGTTCGCGCATCGGCGAGCACCGCCTCCGCGAGGGTATCGATCTCTTCGTGCGAGGGGGAAGGCTCGCGCGTCGAGTCGGCGGCCGGACCCCGGACCAGCGCGTAGATCTTCGCCTTGGGCTCGGTTCCGCTGGGTCGGACGACCAGGCGACAAGCGAGCCCCCGTGGCGCCTCGAGCTCGTACACCAAGACGTTGCCGGGGAGGTCGCGCGTGGGGCTTCCGGTGTGCCGGGGCCGTCTGCGGTCCTCGGCCGACACGACGGCGAGCCCGGCGAACGCCACCGGCGGCACCTCCCGCCACGCTCGCATGAGCGCGGCGATCGCTTCGCGCCCCGCTGCCCCCCGAGCCCACAGGTTGGCCGTGCGTTCGCGATGGTAGCCGTACACCCGCCACAGGTCCTCGAGGTCGTCCAGCAGCGTGCGTCCGCAAGCCTTGGCCACCGCGGCGGCCTCCGTGAGCAGCAGCGCGCCGATGGCCCCGTCCTTGTCGTGGAGCTCGTTGCCGCGCAGGTAGCCGTGCGCCTCTTCGGTGGCAAACACCACCGGGCGCTCGGGCGCCTCCGCCATCATGCCGGCGTGGTGCTTGAACCCCACGAGCAGATCGTCGATGGCTTCGACGCCGTGGGCCCGGGCCAGGGTGCCGACCAGCGGAGAGGTGACGATCGTGGTCAGAACCCAGCCGTCGGGTGGAGGACGCCCGTGCGTCAGCACGTGGCCGAGCATCAGCACCGCGAGACGGTTGCCGTCGACGAACACGTAGTCCCCCGCAGCGTCGCGCACCAGGGCGCCGAGGCGATCCGCGTCCGGATCCGTCGCCACGACCAGATCGGCCCCGCCCCGACGACCTTCGGCCTCGGCGAGCGCGAAGGCGGACGGGAGCTCCGGATTGGCGCTCTGCACGGTGGCGAACCGCCCCTCGTCGGGCGCCTGCGCGTCGACCATATGCACCTGCACGCCGCGGGCCGTCAGGACCGGCATCACCGAGGTGTGCCCGACGCCGTGCAGCGGCGTGTACACCACGCGCAGGCCGTAACCCGAGAGATCTCCGAGGACCCCTTGCGCCGCGACGTACGACAGGTAGTCGTCGTCGAGCGCCCGCAACGACGGGCCCTCGACGATCTCCAGGGATCCCCTCGCCGTGGGTCGAACCGGCTCGGGCGATCGGATGGCCTGGAGGATCCCGTCCATGAGGGCACGGTCGCGCGCTCCCAGGACCTGCGCGCCGTCGGGCCCGTAGACCTTGATCCCGTTGTCCCCGGGGGGATTGTGGCTCGCCGAGATCACGATCCCGGCCCCGCAGCCGCGGGTGCGAACCATGTAGGACAAAAGGGGCGTCGGGCGTGGGGCGTCCACCAGGAGGACGTCCATCCCGAGGTCCACCAGAGCATCGGCCACGACGCGGCCGAAGCGCCGACTGTCGCGACGCGTGTCGTACACCACGGCGACCCGGCGGGGGACCCCTTCGGCGGTCATCGCGGTCACGAGCCCTCGCGCCGTCTCGCGCAGCACGAGCGAGTTCATGCGATTGGGCCCGGGCCCACAAGGGCCCCGGCGACCTCCGGTCCCGATCGGCAGCGGGCCATCGAACGCGTCCTGCAGCTCGGCGAGCGCGGCCGGGTCAACGCTGGCCGCCTGCAGCACCAGACGGTGCAAGGCGTCGCGCTCGT
>CAZYSW010000851.1:0-2121 GCA_964650105.1 uncultured Nannocystaceae bacterium | reverse complement strand
CAGCAGGCGCTTCGGGCCGACGACCTCGAGCGCTGTTTTCGGCCCTTCCTCATGGGTGCGGTCGACGGGATCGTCCTGTTCGACCGCGAGGGGGTGCCCTTTGCGGGAGCCAGCGAGGACGAGGCGCCGCTGCGGCGATGGGAGCAGCTCCCGCCGGAGGCCGTCGAAGCGAGCCGTCGCGGTCCCGGTGCCTCTTTCGGCCTGTTGGATCACGTGTTCGACGTGAGGGCAGCGTACGCGGGGACCGACCGCGTCGGGTTATTGATCGTGTCGCGACGGCAGGAGGGCAGCGATGCGCGGGACGAAGCGCTCACCGATGCGCTCGCCGGCGTGGTCGGGCAGCTCCTCCAGGCGGGGTTCGCCACCTGGGTCACCTCGGAGATGCACCTCGCCGCCAGCGAGAGCACGCATCGCGCATTGTCCCGCCAAAACGAGGAGCTCCAGCGCGCCGTCGCGCACTTGCGAGAGATCGACAAGCTCAAGAGCAACTTTCTGGCTACCGTGTCACACGAGCTGCGCACGCCGTTGACCTCGATCATCGGCTTCAGCGAAATGCTGCTCGAGGGCCTGGCGGGCGAGCTCCAGCCCGAGCAGGGGGAGTACGTCGCCACCATCCTCACCCGTGCCGAGGAGCTGCTGGCGCTCATCACCCAGGTCCTGGAGATGTCGCAGATGGAGGTGGGGGCGATCCGGCTCGATCTTCGGGCTCGATCCCTGCGGTCGATCCTGGATCGCGCCCTGCAGACGCTGGTCCCCGCCGCGAACCAGGCCGGCATCGAGCTGCGCGACGAGATTGGAGACGATCTCCCGCCCGTGTTGGCCGACGCCGAAAAGCTGCAGCGCGTGCTCGTCAACCTGGTCGGCAACGCGATCAAGTTCTCGCGACGTGGAGGCGTGGTGACGGTCACCGCCCAGCAGGCACCCATTCGGCGACCGTTCCAGGAAGAGACCCTGTTCGGCGAGGAAGCGGCCGACGCCGTGCGCGTCACGGTCCGCGACACGGGGCAGGGGATCCCCGAGGCGCAGCTCAGCCGCATCTTCGAGGCATTCTATCAGGTCGACGCCAGTCCCACGCGCGAGCACGGGGGCGCGGGGTTGGGGTTGTCGATCGTCAAGAACCTCGTGAACGCCCATGGCGGCGAGGTGTGGGCGGAGAGCGAGGTCGGCGTGGGGACGGCCGTCCACTTCACGCTCCCGGTCGCCAGCGACGCGGTGATCGAAGGCTGAGGCGGCCACGGTTGGCAGGGGAGGGGGCGACGATGCCCGCGGACGCGGCCATCGTCGATCCTCGGATCGCGCCGCGATGGTTTTCACGGGGCGGCCGAGACGATCTCCGCCTCGCTTCGGTGCCGGGCGATCGCAGCGGGATCTTCCCGATCGTGTCGGGCCGCACTCGTCGATCCACGGGCCGGTATCCCGGCTCGGCGTGCACGGCCGGGTCACCGGACGCGAGCGGTTCACGTCGCTTCGGGGCGCAGAGCATCGGGGGGTGCCTCGCTTTGCGACCCGCCGACGTCGCGTTCGAGATCCGAAGTCGCGGGCGAGATCGCGATGCGGCACCGGCGGCTGGGGCTTGCGTTTCGGCGACGATATGGACAAAGTCCGCTCGACGGTGACCGTACGATGAAGGTGTCCGACCAGCTCGAGGAACTCGAAGCCCTGGCCCGTTCGCTGGGAGTCCGCGTCAGCTACGAACCGATGACCGGCGTCGTGAGCGGCAGCGGTGGCCTGTGCAAGGTCAAGGGCGAGTTTCGCGTCATCATCGATCGGCGACTCAAGCCCGCCGAACGCGTGCAGGTGTTGGCCGACGCGCTGCAGCGGTTCGAGATCGACGACACCGGTCTGTCGCCCGAGGTCCGCACGCTCCTCGAGGGCGCGGCGTGATCGCGGTCCGCGGCGCGGCTCAGCGCAGCAAGGCGTCGAGGGTCGGATCGCCGGCCAGGAGGGCTTCGATCTCCGCGGTGACGTCCGCGACGAACTCGGGGTCGGCTCCGGGGCCGAGCTGGGCATGCACGGCCTGGGCGATGAGCTCGGCTTTGACCTGTTCGGCGTCGATTGCCCCCGCGGACAGCGCTTCGGCGATGGCGTCCGTGGCGCGGGCCTCGGTCACCTCTGCGCTGG
>CAZYSW010000850.1:0-2127 GCA_964650105.1 uncultured Nannocystaceae bacterium | reverse complement strand
TCGCCCGATCCCGGCCGTGCCTCAGATTCCATCAGCTCGAAGGCGGGACCGTAGATGCCGTAATTGCCGGCCAGGGTGGCGGCCAGTACCAGGCGCGTGACGAAGGCCGGCCGTCCACCCCACTGCAACTCCTCGGGGAGGATGTCGGGCGTGTTGGGCCAGAAGTTGGGGCGAAAGACGTCGGCGACCTCGGGCTGCGCGAGCTCTTCGACGTAGGTCCGCAGCTCCCAGCTCGACGACCTCCAGGTGAAGTAGGTATACGACTGGCTGAAGCCGACTTTGGCCAGGGTGTACATCAGCTTGGGTCGGGTGAACGCCTCGGCCAGGAAGATGGCGTCGGGATGCACCGTCTTGACCTCGGCGAGGCACCACTCCCAAAACGAAAGCGGCTTGGTGTGGGGATTGTCCACCCGAAACACCCGAATGCCGCGGTCGGCCCAGAACAAGAAGACGTCCCGCAGCGCGCACCACAGGCGCTTCCAATCCTCGGTTCGGAAGTCGAACGGGTAGACGTCCTGATACTTCTTGGGGGGGTTCTCCGCGTATTGGATCGAACCATCGGGGCGGCGGCGGAACCACTGGGGGTGCTCCGTCACCCACGGGTGATCGGGCGAGCACTGGAAGGCGATGTCGAGGGCGAGGCGCAGTCCGTGTCTCTTCGCCGCCTCGACGAACCGGTCGAAGTCCTCGAGCGTGCCCAGGTCGGGGTGGACGGACGTATGTCCGCCCGACGCATTGCCGATGGCCCAGGGGCTGCCGGGGTCCCCCTCGCCGGCGACGAGCGCGTTGTTTCGCCCCTTGCGGTGTCGCACCCCGATGGGGTGGATGGGCGGCAGGTAGAGGGTGTCGAAGCCCATCTGGGCCACGTAAGGAAGGACGCGCTCGACATCGGCGAACGTGCCGTGTCGCCCCGGCGGTCCGAACGAACGGGGGAACAGCTCGTACCAGGCGCTGGACCGCGCATGAGGAGGATCGACAATCACCGGGTATTCGACGCTGCAGCTCGCGAGGGCGCGATCGGGCCAGCGGGCCATCCGTTGCAGGAGCAGAGGCGCACGCGCCTCCTGGATCCGGGTTGCGACCGATCGGCGAGCGTCCGCCAGCACCGCCGCCGCAGCCTTCAACGTCTCGGCGTCGGCGCCCTCCGCCCGATCCGCCGCCGCGCTCACGAGGAGCGCGCCCTCGGCCAGCTCGAGGGTCACGTCTTGGTCGGCCTCGACCTTCCGCTCCAGGGCCTGAAGCCAGGTCGTGAAATCGTCGATCCAGGCCAGAATACGAAACGTCCAGCGACCGAGCGCGTCGAGCGTGACGCTGGCGGCCCACCGATCGTCGCCGAGGGCTTCGAGCGGCTGTTCCCGCCAGTCCGTCTCGTCGGCCGCGCGGGCCTGCAGGACACCGGCGAGCCGCTCGTGACCATCGCAGACCAGATCGACCGTCACCTCCAGCGAATCGCCGACGACTCGTTTGATCGGGTATCGACCGCCGTCGACCGTGGGGGCCACGCGCTCGATGAAGACGCGTCCCCTTGCGTCGCTCGGTGGCTCGCACCCGGGGTTGGACGCGCCCTGGCGGCTCATCGGTCGACTCCGAGGGCCGCGAGCGCGCCGCGGGCGTCGTCATGGCGTGCCGGCCGGTGCCGGTTGCGACCACCACCGGGAATCGAAGCCTGAACGCGCGGTGACGCAGAGCCGTGTGCTGCTCGTGCCGAATGCCGCCAGGAACGGAGACTCATGATGAATTGCCGAGACGTCATGCACGAAAACGCACTCACCTGCACGACATCCACCACGGCGAAGGAGTGCGCAATGGCCATGCGCGACCGCGACGTCGGGTTCGTCCCGGTCGTCGACGACGAAGGACGTGTCGTGGGAGTGGTGACCGACCGCGATCTTTGTACCAGGGTCCTCGCCAACGGCAAACCCGGAACCGAGCCGATCGGTTCGATCATGACGCGCGACGTCATTCACTGTCGGCCCGAAGACGACCTGAGCGAGGCGGAATCCTCGATGGCGCGCCATCAGGTTCGGCGCATCGTCGTCGTCGACGACGACGAGCGCCCGATCGGTGTCATCAGCACCGGCGACATCGTCGAGCACGACAAGGACAGGGAGCGGACCTACCGTCTTC
>CAZYSW010000849.1:0-2132 GCA_964650105.1 uncultured Nannocystaceae bacterium | reverse complement strand
CCGAAGCCGCTGCTGCAGCAGTGGCAGGGAGAGCTCATGGAGCTGCTCCAACTCCCGTCGGCGCGCTGGTCGGGCCAGTGCTGGATCGACGAGAACGGGGTCGAGTACCCGGCCAACGGTCGCGACGAGCTCCGCCGCTGTCCGCGACGCATTGGCCTCGTCTCGCAGGGGCTCATCACGCGCGGTCACCCGCAAGTCATCGAGACGCTCCTCGCGCAGCGGTACCTGTGCGTCATCGTCGACGAGTCGCACCGGGCACGACGCTCCGACATCCCGCGGATCGACGACGGTCCGGATCGCGTGAACGAGCGCGCGAAGCCGAACAAGCTGATGTCCTTCCTGCTCAAGGTCAGCAGCAAGACCAAGAGCATGCTCCTGGCTACGGCGACGCCGGTGCAGCTTCACCCGGTCGAAGCCTGGGACCTGCTGCAGATCGTCGGAGCCGGCAATCCGTCCGTGCTTGGCCAGTCCTACCGGACGAGCCCCTGGTGGACCCCCTCGGAGTGCCTCGCGGTCGCGATGGGCGACAAGGGCCTCCCGGAGGACCCCTACGCGGCATGGAACTACGTCCGGGATCCGCTCCCGTCGAGCGGCGAGGACGAGGTCGCGGCGTGGATCCGAGAGCGCCTCGAACTGCCGGACGGCCAGTGGGTGCTCATGCCGGGCGACTACGAGAAGCTGCCGGTCGCGCGACGTCGCACGCGCATCGAGGGCGAGTTCTTTCCGCGGTTCGGCTCCACGCTGAACCCGCTGCTGCGGTGCATCGTCCGCCGGACCCGGCAGTACCTCGAGGAGACCACGAACCCCGTCACCCGCGAGCCCTGGCTGCCGCCCGTGCGCGTGCGTCTCTTCGGTGAGTCCGATGACGACGCGCTCGTGCTCACCAGCTACCTGGAAGACGCCTACGCGGAAGCCGAGACCTTCACCGAGCACCTCGGCAAGCGAATCCGGGGCGGTGCGGGCTTCTTCAAGACCCTCCTCCTTCGCCGACTCGGCAGCTCGCTCGAGGCCGGACGGAACACGATCCGAAAGCTGCTCGGTATCGTCGATCCCAGCGAGCTCGACGACGACCAGGTCGACGAGGAGCTCGAGGACGCGCGACCGGAGGCCGTCTCCGAGTTCCGCAACTTCTCCGACGAGGAACGGGTCGCGCTCGCGCGCTGCCTGAAGCTCCTCGAGGAGTGCCGCGATCCCGACCCCAAGCTCGCCTCCGTCCTCGGCTACCTGCTCGGCACGAACGCGCACGTTCAGGAGCCCTGGAAGGACCGCGGCTGCATCCTCTTCTCGCAGTACTTCGACACGGCCTACTGGATGGGAGCGCAACTCGCGGCTCATCCGGCGTTCCGCAGTCAGGACATCGGCCTCTACGCGGGCGGGACGCGGTCGGGCGTCTGGAGCGGCGGGGTGTTCCGCCGCTGCGACCGAGAGACCCTGAAGAAGCGGGTTCGCGAGGGGGACCTGCAGTTGCTGGTCGGCACCGACGCGGCGTCGGAGGGCCTCAACCTTCAGCGCCTCGGCACGCTCATCAACATCGACCTTCCGTGGAACCCCACCCGACTCGAGCAGCGGAAGGGACGCATCCAGCGCATCGGTCAGCGCCACCCCGAGGTCTGGGTCGCCAACCTGCGCTACCGCGGCTCGGTGGAGGACCGGGTGCACCAGCTCCTCTCGCAACGCCTCGCCGCGATCCACACGCTCTTTGGCCAGATCCCCGACACCCTCGAGGACATCTGGGTCCAGGTCGCCCAGGGCGAACGGGAGGACGCTAACAAGCTCATTGACCGCACCATCGCCCTCAGCCGCAACCCCTTCGACGCCAAGTACAGCCGCGTCGAGGACGTCGACTGGGAAAGCTCCACGTCCGTGCTCGACCCCGTCGAGCTCGGCGAGACGATGCGGCAGGGGTGGTGATGTTCGCGACGGTCAGAGTCCCAGCGACCGCATGGAGGTCCTCTACCTTTCCGAGCCCGCATGGGCTCGGGAACACCGGAGGATGCTGATGGCGCGCGCGGATCTCCTCATCGACATCGTCAAGGCCGGGGCTGAAGGTGACCAGGCGCTGTTCCAGAAGGCGCTCGAGGCCCTCATCACCGAGGAGCGCTCCAAGCAGCACAACATCCTCGCGGACCGCC
>CAZYSW010000848.1:0-2135 GCA_964650105.1 uncultured Nannocystaceae bacterium | reverse complement strand
CATGGGTACGCAGCTTCGCTCCGACGCCTGACCCTAGACCTCGGCATCGCGCGCCGGGTGCGATTCGCCGGTCACGTTGAGGCGGCGGAGCGCGCGGTCCTTTTCCAGGAGGCAGATGTGCTCGTCCTCCCTTCCTTCACGGAGAACTTTGGCATGGTCGTGGCCGAAGCACTCGCACACGGATGCCCCGTCATCGCGAGCACAGGGACGCCTTGGGAACGCTTGACCGAGCGCGGGTGTGGCCTCTGGGTCGAGAACACCCCAACCGCTCTCTCAGAGGCTATTATCGAGCTGTCACGGCGCGACCGTGCCATGATGGGCCGCTTGGGTCGCCGCTGGATGGAGGAGTCGTATTGCTGGTCAGCGGTTGCCGACGAGATGCTGCGGGTCTATCGGTCTCTCACGAGAGCAGAGCCACCCGACCATCTAGACAATGCCTGACTTCCGCGAGACTCTCTACGAACGCTACGCTTCCTCGTTCAAGGACGCGCATGGCCTCGATGACCCAAGGTCGTTCGCAGGCTACGAAGCCTGGGCTCGCCGGAAGTTGCTTCCGGTGATCGAGCGTGTGGACCGGCAGGCCGCGGTGCTTGAGCTCGGTTGCGGCTCGGGGCCCATGTTGGAGTTGATGCGTCGAGCTGGGTACCGCAACCTGCGTGGCGTCGACACCGCGCCAGAGATGGTTGAGCGAGCGAGCGCGCGCGGTCTTCGAGTCGAGCGCGCAGACGTCTTCTCCTTCCTTCGAAGTTCGAGCGACACATTCCAGCTCGTCATCGCGCTCGATTTTTTGGAGCACTTCCGAAAGGAAGAGCTCCTGCCGCTTGTGCGCCTCATCCACGACCGACTCGCGCCGGGGGGGGGGCTGTTGATCCAAACGCCCAACGGCGAGGGGCTCATGCCAGGTCGCGTGGTTCATGGCGACCTCACCCACCTCACCGTCTTCACGCCCTCCTCGCTCGAACAGCTCCTGCGAGTCGAGGGCTTCGGCGCGTTCCAGTTCTTCGAGACCGGCCCCGTCGCCAAGTCGCTGCGCGGTGCGGTGCGGGTGGCGCTCTGGCGGGTGGTTCGGGGGGTGGCCACCGCCGTGAAGCTGATCGAGACGGGAAGCCGCCAGGCCATCTGGACCGAGAACCTCATCTGCTTTTGCAGGCGTGGGTAACATGGAGATGTTTCGTGCTCTCGTGGCGCGCGCGATCGTCCGCCGCGCCCCCTTTAGGGTTCGTCGACGCCTGGCGAGGCTCCTCTACGACTACACGTCGCCACGGGTGAAGGGGGTCGACCTGGTGTTGCCCTACCTCGATGGCGACCTGCGTTTCTTGGTGAACTCCAAGGAGCTCATCGGGTGGAACATCTTCTTCCATGGTGCGTACGAGGCCGACACCAACGCCGTGTTGAGGCGCTTCGTCCGTCCGGGGGACGTGGTCATCGAAGCTGGCGCAAATAATGGGAGCGAGACCGTCCTTCTCGCTGATCTCGTGGGTGCGGGCGGCCACGTCCACGCGTTCGAACCTCTTCCTTCCGCGGTGCGACGACTCCGGGCGAACGTCGCGCTCAACGACCAAGGTGCGCGTGTCTCGGTACATCCGGTGGCGGTCGGGGCAGCGGACGGAACGATCAGCCTCCACCTGCTTCCAGACGACCACCCGAACCCTGGCATGGCGAGCAAGGACCCCCATCCGCAGGCGGATCGTTGCCTCGAGGTACCGATGGTCACGCTCGACGCCTGGGCCGCAGAGGAGGGTGTCGGGCGGGTCGACCTCATCAAGATGGACATCCAAGGCGCAGAAATCGACCTGCTTGTCGGCGCAGACGAGCTGATCGCGACGAGGCGTCCGATCATTTTCGCCGAGGCGGCATCATCGCAGGGAGAGACCGAGGCCTTGCACGATGCGCTCGTGCGGCGCGGCTACGTGGTGTTCACGGCCGACGAAACCCTCCGACCGCTACGTACACGCAGTCGACTGCCCGACGGAAACTGGCTCGCTTTCTTCGACACGGACCCGAGGCGTCCTCAGAGTTGAGTGACGCGACGCGGTCGAACGGCAACCGTGGCGACGCGTAGAACCCACCACAAGGCCCGCGTCCGCTTCCGCGGTTGCTGCGCGCGGGAGACGACTTCTCTCGCCACAGCCTCC
>CAZYSW010000847.1:0-2140 GCA_964650105.1 uncultured Nannocystaceae bacterium | reverse complement strand
GCCCCCGCCATGCGGCCCCACGCTCGATGGCACTCCCGAACGGCGTCCAGGACCGGCACGACGATCCTCCTGAGCATCGCGCTCGCCTTGGTGGGATCCCCGCGCGGGTCGCGGGCGGCGGCCCCCGACCCCGACACCGCCGACGGGCCGGAGGAAACCGAAACCCGCGACAACCCGCAGCTGCAGCGCGCGATGCAAGCCTACGAGCGAGGGGTGCGAAACTACAACGAAGCTCGCTACGAGGAGGCGCTCGCCGACTTCCAGGAAGCGTCCACGCTGTTTGCGTCGCCCGACTTCCAGTACAACATCGGCCAGTGCTACGAAAAGCTCGACAAGCCCGAGGAGGCGATCCGGGCCTTCGAGACCTATCTGCGGGCCAAGCCCGAGGCCTCCGACCGCGCCAACGTCGAAGATCGCATCCGGCGGCTGCGCGAGCGCCAGGAAATGCTCGCGGCTGGGCAAACCCCTCCCCCGCCCGCGGCCGATCCCCCGGCGCCCCAACCCGAGACGCCGCGTGACGACACGCCCAAGAACCCGGGCCGGGCGCTCGTCATCGCCGGGGCCGCCCTGTCCGGTGTCGGTGTCGGCCTGGCGCTGGGCGCCGGCATCGGCTTCGGCGTGCAGGCCAAGCAGCGCAGCGACGACCTGAAGGCTCTCCAAAGCGGCGACAACCCCGACGACCTCACGTTCGAAGACGCGCAAGCCCTCGAAGACGAGGGACAACGCTTCGAGGTCCTGCAGATCGCGATGGCCGCCGCCGGTGGCGTCGTCGCGGTGACCGGAATCGCGCTTCTGGCCGTCGGCCTGCGCAAGAAATCCCAGTCGAAGACCACGCGCATGGTGCCCTCGCTCGCCCCGGGCTACGCGGGCGTCGGCATCGTCGGGAGGTTCTGATGAGGATTGCCACCCCGCTGAGCCTGTTGTCTTGCCTCTGGCTTTGCGCCTGCTTCACGGCCGATCTCGATCCCGGGTTGGCCGGCGTCTTCGCCTGCGAGGAGTCGAGCGACTGTCCGGAGGGTCTGGTCTGCGCCAACGAGCTCTGCGAAACGGCGGATGCCTTGCCCACCATCGAGGTGACCAACCCCGAAGATCGCATGCCGCTGGCGTTCGATCCCGCCGACGGTCCCACCCGGATCATCCCCGTACGGGTGCTCGGCACGCTCACGCTCCGCCCACGCAACGAGACCAGCGAGCACGTCAGCGGCGAGGGACACGTGGTGGTGTTCGTCGACGGACAGGAGGCCGCGACGATCGATTCCGGCCCGCTCAGCGGCGGCGTCACCGTGGACGTCCAGGTCGCGAACACTCCCGGGCCCCACCGCATCCGCGCCGTCGCTCGTCGCAACGACGGGATCGACTACGACAACGAGGAGGCCAAGGGAACGCGCCTGTTTTGGCTCGACGACGGTCAGCCCCACGTCGCGATTCTCCGCCCGTGGCCCGGGACCGTGTTCGACCTCGACATCGAGCCCGTGACCGTCGAGGTCACCTCGATTCACTTCGAGATCGAGCCACCCCAAGGCATCGAGAAGTTCGAGCGACGAGGGCACGCGCACATCCACTACGACGACCCGTTCCCCATCTGCCCGCGCGACGCCAACTGCGACAACGGTTACATCGCGATCGTACCCGGCCCGGGCCGAGACAACTCGGTCGACACCATGTTGCCCGAGTCGGGCGCGACGACGGCCAGCCTGACCGCGGTCTTGCGGCACATGGACCACACGCCGTACTTCCACCCCTTCATGCCCGACGCGCCGACCGAAGGGGAGCCGCTCTTCGACACGATTCAAATCGTGCGCGCCGCGGACTGACGCCCCCCCGGCGCGCCGATCCGCGTCGACGATCCGGCGCCCGCACGGCGCTCAGTCGCGCTTTTCACCCGCCGCCGCCGCGTGGGCGCGCTCTTGCACCCACCGCGCGATGGCCCGCACCGGCTCGGCCGAGTCTCCCAGGTCCGCCACGAGATCGAGGCACTGTCCCACCAGGACGTCGACGCGCGCGAGCGCGTGCTCTCGCAGGGCGGGCTGGTCGTCGTCGAGCACGTCGTCGGCGTGCTGGAACGCGATGCCGAACTGCAGGCCGTAGCGAGTCAGGCGCTCGACCAAGGGCTGCTCGCTTTGAAACGCGGCCGTCAGAT
>CAZYSW010000846.1:0-2142 GCA_964650105.1 uncultured Nannocystaceae bacterium | reverse complement strand
GGTCTCGCGGGGAATACGCGCAAGCACGTCGCCCGCGACGACCTCCTGCCCCTCGGTGACGGTGAAGGAGGCCCCGACCGGGAGGAAGTAACGGGCCTCGTGCCCCTCGTGCATCACGACCTCGCCATCGGGCCCCTTGATCACGATGCGCGGTCGCGCGTCGGGATCGCGGCTCTCCTGGATGACCATCGAGGAGTGTCCCGTGAGCTCGTCGACGCGGACGCTCATGGTCACGCCCTCGATGATGTCGCCGTACTCGATGGTGCCCGCGACCTCGCTGACGATGGGGATCGAGAACGGATCCCACTCCGACAGGAGCTGGCCCGGCTGGACGATGTCGCCCTCCTTCACCAGGAGCTTGGCGCTGTAGTTGAGGTCGTACTGCTCACGCGGACGATCCTTCTCGTCGAGGAGAATGATCCGGGAGTACCGATTCATGACGACCTGGTGGTCGTCCTTCTTGATCGCCCGCAGCTCCTCGAACGTCACCTTGCCGCCGAAGCGCGCCTCGAGCGTGGTCTGCTCGGACTGCACGCCGGCCGCCACACCACCGATGTGGAAGGTGCGCATGGTGAGCTGCGTGCCGGGCTCACCGATGGACTGGGCGGCGATGATGCCGACCGCCTCGCCGACGTCGACCAGGTTGCCGCGGGCCAGATCGCGACCGTAGCACCGCGCGCATACGCCTCGCAGCGCCTCGCAGGTGAGCACCGACCGGATCTTGAGCTTCTGGATACCGGCCTCCTCGACGGCCCGGACCTTGGCCTCGTCGTAGATCTCGCCCTCGTCGCAGATGACCTCGTCGGTCCCGGGTCGATAGACCGGCTCCAGGGCGGTTCGACCGAGGATGCGGTCGCCCAGGCGCTCGATGATCTCGCCCGCCTCGACCAGAGCCTCGCTCTCGACCCCCTGGATGGTTCCGCAGTCGAACTCGGTGATGACGGCTTCCTGGGCCACGTCGACCAGACGTCGGGTGAGATACCCGGAGTTCGCAGTCTTGAGCGCGGTATCGGCCAACCCCTTGCGGGCACCGTGCGTGGAGATGAAGTACTGCAACACGGTGAGGCCTTCGCGGAAGTTCGTGGTGATGGGGTGGTCGATGATCTCGCCCGACGGTTTGGCCATCAGACCACGCATCCCCGAGAGCTGCCGCATCTGCTGACGCGAGCCACGAGCGCCGGAGTCGGCCATGATGAAGATCGAGTTGAAGGAGGGGCTGGTCCTGACCTCTCCCGTCTCCTCGTTCTTCACCTCGGCGGTCGAGATGCGATGCATCATCGCGTTGGCGATCTGCTCCGAGACGTTGGCCCAGATGTCGATCACCTTGTTGTAGCGCTCGCCCGAGGTGATGAGACCGTCGGCGTACTGCGAGGAGATGCGCTTGACCTCCTCGAAAGCGTCCGCGAGCAGCTTCTCCTTCTCCTCGGGGATGACCATGTCATCCATGCAGATCGAGATGCCGGCCTTGGTCGCCTCGCTGTAGCCGGTGCTCCGCAGGTAGTCGGCCATCAGCACGGTGGCCTTCTGCCCGCACAGCCGGTAGCAGACGTCGATAAGCTCGTTGAGCTCCTTCTTGCCGAGCGCACGGTTGACCAGATCGAAGGGCACCTTCTCGGGGATTCCGCCCTCGTAGAGCAGGACGCGTCCGCAAGTGGTCTCCACCATCTCCTCGCCAGGGCGCATGCGGCACTTGATCCTGGCCTGCAGGTGCAGCGCGCCGTGGTCGTAGGCCATGCGGACCTCCTTGGGGGATCCGAAGTGGCCGGCGACGTACTTGTCCTGCTTGGGGTCGTTGACGCTTCCGTGCGCGAACGGGCGCTCGCGCGTCATGTAGTACAGCCCCAGGACGATGTCCTGCGTGGGGACGATGATGGGCTTGCCGTTGGCCGGGCTGAGGATGTTGTTGGTCGACATCATCAGCACGCGGGCCTCGAGCTGCGCCTCGAGCGACAGCGGCACGTGAACCGCCATCTGGTCACCGTCGAAGTCCGCATTGAAGGCGGTGCAAACCAGCGGGTGCAGCTGGATCGCCTTGCCCTCGATCAGCACCGGCTCGAAGGCTTGGATGCCAAGGCGGTGCAGCGTCGGCGCGCGGTTCAGCAGAACCGGGTGCTCGCGGATCACCTCTTCCAGGATGTCCCA
>CAZYSW010000845.1:279-2142 GCA_964650105.1 uncultured Nannocystaceae bacterium | reverse complement strand
GCAACGCGGTCCCTGACGAGACGATCGACCCCGCGCTGATGGACGCTCACAAGATGACCTTCTCCGCGGGCGTCCGGTGGCAGATCATCAAGCACCTGGCGCTGGCCTTCACGTCGACCCAGGTCGTCTTCTTCCGCAACAGCACCGAGGGCAAGAGCGCGCTCAACCGGTTCCAGTCGCCGACCAAGCAGCCGAGCGGCGACGGCGTGTACCGGCAGTTCTTCCAGCTCTTCAACCTCTACGCCGACATCTCGTTCTGATCGCGAGCGCGCGGCCGCGTTCAGCCCTCGGCCACCTCGTGCGGCTGGTCGACCCAGCGGTGAAGCCATTCGAACGACTCGGCGACGACGTGCAGCACCGACTCCCGAGCCTGGTACCCGTGCGCTTCGTGGGGCAGGAGCACCAGCCGCGCGATTCCGCCGTTGCCCTGGATCGCCGCGAACAACCGCTGCGACTGCAGGGGAAAGGTGCCGGAATTGTCGTCCACCTCTCCATGCACGAGCAAGAGCGGCGCGCGGATCCGATCGGCCGCGAACAGCGGTGACACGGCCACGTACACCTCGGGCGCCTCCCACAGGGTACGGCGCTCGTTTTGGAACCCGAACGGGGTGAGCGTGCGGTTGTACGCCCCCGAGCGCGCAATGCCGGCGCGAAACAGGTCGCTGTGCGCGAGCAGGTTCGCTGCCATGAATGCGCCGTACGAGTGTCCGCCGACCGCGACGCGATCCCGATCCGCCACGCCTTCGGCGGCCGCGGCATCGATGGCGGCCTCCGCCGCCCACACGATCTGCCGCACGAAGGTGTCGTTCATGGTCTCGGGATCCCCGACGATGGGCATGGCGGCGTCCATCACCGCGTATCCCTGAGTCACGAACATCAGCGGCGACGTGCCCTCCAGGCGCGCGAATCGGTAGGGCGCGGCCCGGACCTGCCCCGCCGTGTCCCCGTCGGTGTACTCGACGGGATACGCCCACACGAGCAGCGGAACGCGCTGTCCCTCCTGGTAGCCCACCGGCAAGTACAGCTCGGCGGACAGCGGCACGCCGTCGCGGCGCTTGTACTCCAAGAGGCGCTTCTCCAACGACGGGATCCGCGGGTGGGGGTGCGGGAAATCGGTCAGCTTTCGCTGTCCGCTCGGCGACACCACGAAATAGTTCGGCGGGCTCTCGGGTGTTTCGCCGCACACCAGAAAGGTCTGGTGATCCCCTGGATCGACGAAGGAGACGAAGCGTGTGTGCGTCCCCTCCTCGGATTCCCACAACCGCTCGATCTTGCCGTCCGACAGACTCATGCGGGCCAAGAAGGGTCGGTCCCCGCGCGGCGAAGCCCCGTTGCCGGACAAGTACAGCGAGCCCTCCGAAACGACGACCACCTCCGTCCCGTCCTCCCGAACCCGTGTCACCGGGCGCCCGGGATCGCCGTATGCGTCGTGCACCGACCGATCGACGAGCTTGCGCGGCTCGGCCCCCTTCCCTTCCAAGTCGTGCAACCACGTCGTCGTCCAACGCAGATCCCGATCGTACTCGGTCAACAACGCCTGGCCCGGCTGCTCGGTGAACACCAGTGAAGTGAGGCGATGCTTCACACGGGCGCGCTCGGTCGGCACGTCGGCGAACGGAGCCGCGTGCATCATCACGCGGTCGCGATGGGGGACCTTGCGCTTGGGATCCCCCTCGTCGAGAGCCTCGACCCAGACCAGGGTCGCGGGGGCCTGCGCGTGCCACTGCACGTCGCGGGCGCCCGTTCGCACGCCCCCGATGGGGATCTCTTCGGCCACGTCCTGATCGGCGACCACCCTGACCACCCGTGCTTCGCGGTCGAGGACTTCGATGACCCGAGCAAAGCGCGAGTGGGGCACGGCAT
>CAZYSW010000845.1:0-269 GCA_964650105.1 uncultured Nannocystaceae bacterium | reverse complement strand
AATACGGGCGGCGAATCCGGTGCCGGAGCACGTAGCGCCCGTCCGGCGACGGTGCGGCTTGCCCGATCGTCGCCGGGTCCCCCAACGCCTCGAGCTGACCGTCCTCGATGGACACGATCGCCATTTGCGCAGTCGCAAAATGCTCGAAAAGAGCCTCGTCGTGGGGGTTTCGGAGCAGATCCTGGTAGGTGCGGTTCGTTGCGCGTTTCCCGGCGGTGTCCTCGACGATGGGTCCGGGGATACGGATCGATTTGCACGACGCCGTCGCC
>CAZYSW010000844.1:0-2144 GCA_964650105.1 uncultured Nannocystaceae bacterium | reverse complement strand
ATCATCCCGCCGCGCGAGCGCACGGACGCCGCGCCCGCTGCGGACCCGTGGGGCGCTGGGGGAGAGGGGCCGGGGTGGTGAACAAGTCCGGCAACATCGGCTCGAAGGCCGAGCGTGCCGTCGCGAACGCCGCGAACCGGCTCGGTTTCCCGCACGCTGACAGGCGCGTGAAGCGGGGCCGTAGAGACGTCGGCGACGTGCTGCTGTGCCCCGGCGTGGTTGTGCAAGTCAAGGGCGGGGACATGGCCCGCAAGGCGTCCGACGCGCTGGTGAGCAAGTGGCTCGAGCAGACGGAGCAGCAGCGGCGCAACGCGAACGCCGCGCACGCGTTCCTCGTCGTCCAACGCGCCGGGGTCGGGCCACGCAACGCCCACCAGTGGCACGCCTACTGGACGGCCGACGCGTGGGCGCGACTGCTGGGGCACGAGGCTCCGGCGGCGCTGGCCGGGGCGACGATCCGCACGTCGCTCGAGTCGTCGCTGGCGGCGCTCGTGGCGAATGGGTGGGGTGGGCCGAGCTCGGAACCGACCCGGACGAGATTCGAGCAGAAGTGGAGGCTGACGATGACTGACGCACGAGAGGCGCTGGTGGCGCTGATCCCGCCTCCGCGCGTGCCGGAGCACGTCGATCACTGGCCCCAGGACGAACGTGACTACTACCGTCACGGCGACTTCTCCGACTGGGCCGAAAGGCTCGAGGTACTCGATCGGATGCGTCGGGAGAAGGTAGCCGACGCGATCCTGGCCGCTGGCTGGACCCCGCCGACCGTGAAGCCGTCTGTGGAGGACGTGGCGCGGGCATGGAACATCACCGAGGCGGATGTCGAGTCGCTCCGGGAGGCTGCTGTCCAGGGGGCCGCGTGGCGGCTGCTCGACCTCACGTGCGACCTCGCGGACCGAGAGCCGTCGAGCGAGGCCGTCGAGGACGCAATGCGGGACGCCCGCGCCGTCCTCGCCCTGTTCGAGAAGGGAGAGGGCCGTGGCTGACTCGCAGGGCTTTGTCGAGAGGCCCGTTCGGAACGTCGCTGACGTCGAGTTCTTCTTTGTCGCGGGCATGGCGGCAGGGGGAACCAGGCCGACGGTCGCCCGTCGGGAGTTTCGGGACTGGCTCGCCCAGCACGACGCCCAGGTCAAGGCCGAGGCGCTGCGGGGGGCGGCTCCGGGCTGCAACTGCGAGGACGACTATGCATGGCTGAACGACCGCGCCGCCCGCATCGAGAAGGAGGCCGAGCATGGCTGAGCACACACCGACCACGGAGACCGTGCGTGATTGCTTCGTGGATGGTGCGGCTGGTGAGTTCATCGGGGAGGACTTCGACCGCTGGCTGACCGCACACGACGCCGAGCTTCGTGCCGAGCTCGAGCGGCTGCGAGAGGGCGCTGGTCGCGCGCTTGTGGACCGTGACGCCTACCGGGCCGAGCTCGACGAGGCCCGGCAGCAGTTGGCCGACCTGCGGGCGGGGATCGAGGCGCTGGCGGACACGAAGCCTGGCGCGACCGGGCGGGCTCTCCGCGCCCTCCTGGCCGGGTCGGGTGAGCAGCCGGGCGAGCCTGAGTACCCGAAGCCGTGCTCCACCTGCGGGACGCACTACGACGCCTGCACCACACGCATCCGATCCGGCAAGAAGGCGTGCTGTGGGACGTGTGGCTACACGGCCACGCACGAGCAGAACGCCTGGGAGGAGCGCGAGCGGAAGCGGGCGATGGTTCGCCCCGCCCCGGTGGTCCCCGACAGCCCGGACGTGCGCGAGCGGGTCGACGTCGCCATCCATCGGGTGCTCTCTGCCAGGTCGTCGCAGGGGCTGCCGGTGGAGACGCTCGCGGAGAGGCTCACCGACGCCGTGCTCGCCGTCGTGGGCCAGGGCGTAACGGCGGATGGCGTTCCCGAGCAGATCGCGCGCTACGTCGAGGCGACCGCCACGGACCTGAGTCCGAGCGGCTACCGCGCTGGCATCGCGACAGCCGTGCGGCTGATCCGCAGGTGGCGACCCGAGTGCGTCGCCGTGCGCCCGAGCGGGCAGGAGGGGTCGTGATGAGCAAGGTCACCTACACCGTGACGATTCACGACGCTCTCGACCCCGCCTGCCGCCTCCACCGAGGGGTGCGCGCATGGTGGGGGTTCCGGTGGCTGTTCCGCTGCGACCC
>CAZYSW010000843.1:0-2145 GCA_964650105.1 uncultured Nannocystaceae bacterium | reverse complement strand
CCGTGGATCATCAGGTTCGTCTGGTAGCCGATGGGCGTGGCATAGCAGGAGGCCGCCGACACGATGATGGCGATCGCGAACGGCATGAAGTCGACGCTCAGCCGTGCCGCCAACGATAGCGCGATGGGGAACATGAGGACCGCGGCAGCCTTGGTCGTGATGAGGTTTCCCAGCACCATCGTCACCCCGTACACGACCGCGAGCGCCGTGAGCGGGTCGGTGCCCACCGCCCCGACCACGAAGTCGGCAATCAGATCGGCGCCACCGCTGACCTCCATCCCCTTGCCCAGGCCCAAGCCGGCGCCCACGCCCAACAGGACGCTCCAATCGATCGAGCGCTTGGCTTGCGAGATTCGGAGGCAGCGAGTGAGGATCAGCGCCGCCACGCCGAGGATGGCGGCGCGCAGCATCGTCGTGATCTCGAGCGCCACCAGGAAGATGACGGCTGCGCCGATGATCCGCGCCAGCCAGGCCTTCTCGTGGGCCATCGGTGTCGAGTCGGCGACGCGGCTGACCAGATAGAAGTCACGGGAGTTGCGCTGGACGTCGGCGAACGACGGGTGCGTCTCGAGCAGCAGCGTGTCACCTGGCCGCATGACGATGTCACCGATCTTCTTCCGTACCCGCTCACCGTCGCGGGACACGGCGATGACCACCGCGTTGTAGTGCGTCCGGAACTTCGCCTCCTTGATCGTCATGCCGAGGAAGCGACAACTGCTGGAAACCACGGCCTCGACAAGGCATCGATGCGAGCGCGGCTCGTCGATCTTGAAGAGTTGATCGGCAGCCGGGATGAGACCGGGGATCTTCTGGAGGTCGATGACCGAATCCACGACCCCCACGAAGACGAGGCGGTCGTTGGCCTGGATGGGGGCATCGGGAGGGACGGCCGCGATGACGTGGTCGTCGCGCTGGATCTCCATCAGGAACATGCCGGGCAAGCTGCGCAGCCCGGCCGCCTCGATCGTCTGCCCCACGATCGGCGACGTGGGGGAGACCACCATTTCCAGCGTGTACTCGCGAGGATCTTCGAGCTTCTGCAGCGCCGGCTTGCGCTCGGGCAACAGCCAGCGGCTCGCGATGGGCATGTACAACAGGCCGAGGATGCAGGTGGGGATCCCGATCCACGCGATCTCGAACATCCCCAGGCCCCGAGCGTTCGGGGTCTCGAGCAAGAGGCCATTCACCACGATCGTGGTCGACGTACCCACCAACGTGACGAGGCCGCCGAGGATCGACGCGTAGCTCAGCGGCATGAGGAGGTGCGAGAGCGAGATCGCGTGCCGCCTCGCCCAGTCCGAAACGACCGGCATCATCATCGCCACGACGGGCGTATTGTTCATGACCGAGCTGAGCGCGGCGACGGGGACCATCATCCGGAGTTGCGCGCCGGGGAGCGACTTGGGCCGGCCCATGAGTCGCTGGCCGATGAAGCTGAACGCCCCGGTCACCCGCAGCCCCTCCGCGACCACGAACAGCACACCGATCGTGACCAGGCCCTCGTTCCCGAAGCCGGAGAACGCGACTTCCGGCGCGAGCACGCCGGTCGCCACCAGCACGCACAGGCCCCCGAGCAAGATCATGTCCGGCGCGATGCGCGTGGACATCAGCCCGACGATCACGCCGAGCAGCACGACGAACGTGATGACGATCGAGAGGCTCATGGAGAGGCGCCGACGGCGCGCACGGTTTGCAGGATTCGATCGTGAATCTTGCCGTGACTGGCGACGAGCCCGCGATTGTTCGACAGCTCGCGACCGCAACCGAAGTCGAGTGGCTTGCCGTCGATGTCCGTGACCCTGCCTCCGGCCTCCTCCACCACCACGACGCCGGCCGCATGATCCCAGATCTTTTCTCTGTAGTCCGGCCGCGTGGGCAAGCGCATGTAGATCTCGGCTTCTCCGCGCGCCACGACGCCGTATTTTGCCTGACTGTCGATGCGGAGGGGTGCGCCGCGGATGCCGAGCATGGCGGCGATCTTCGCGGTGGCGTCGTGCGCACTGTGGGCGGACTCCACCGACTCGCAAATCCTCATCGACGCGACGTCTTCGGCCTGCGACACGCGGATCACCCGACTGTCCCCGCCGAAGAGCGGCTCCACCGTGCACCCCTGCCCTTGCACGGCCGCGAAGAGCACGCCGGCGG
>CAZYSW010000842.1:0-2152 GCA_964650105.1 uncultured Nannocystaceae bacterium | reverse complement strand
AACATCCTGCGATGCCGAGGCGGGTGAGGAATCGGTGCGTGCGCGGCCTGTCGGTCCACCTGCTGGTCGCGATGGGCTGCGGGTTCGACGTACCGACCGAAACGCCGCCGAGCCCCGCCTCGGACCCGCCGCGCAGCGAGATCGACCCCGGTGCCGCGCACGTCTCGAGGTCCCTCATGGCGTCCTCGGAGACCCAGCGCGACGCGGCGACCGACACCTCGGCGTCCGCTTCGGTGGATGCCGGGCCCCCGTCCTCCGATCGCGACGAGCACCGTGCCGCCCCCATCGAGCATCGGAAGACCTCGCGCTCCACCATGGTCTACGACGGGCCCTCGTTCGCGGCCGCGTTCCGGGGCCGGCTCCCCGCCGCCGCCGTCTTCGACGTCTTCGAGCACGCTCCGGGCGACGCTCGCTGCACCGACGGATGGCTGCGGATCCACCGAGCCGCGTACGTGTGTGCGACGAACACCACCCCGGTCGATCGGCGCCCGTCGCCGGTCGTCGAGATCCCCGAGGGCATGGTGACCCCCCACTTCTACGCCGAGCTGCGCAAGGGCGACGACGGCAAGCCCGTTCCGGCACCGCTTTGGCGCACTCGGCACGCCTTGGCCCGCGGCGAGCCTCCCCTCGGCCACCTAGAGCCCGCCCACGACTACGCGTTCGTGCGGCGGATCCGGACCCGCAACGGCGCAATCCTGGTCCGCGAAAATCACCGTGCCGTGCGCGAAGCCGACGTTCGTCGGTTTCGTCCCAGCGAGTTCGCCGGACGCGACCTGGTGGAGCACCCGATCCCTGCGGGCACCGTGCTGGCGTGGGCGAACGTCTGGCAGTTCGTGCCGGTGCTCGACCGGCCGGACCCCCGGGCCCGGCAGACGGGCAAGATCCGACACCACGATGCGGTCCTGCTGACGGGCCCTCCGGTGCGCAAAGGCGGGATCGACTTCTACCCCGTCGAAGATCCCCCGGGGTGGGTCGACGGCGGACAGATCCGTCGCTTCATCCCTTTCGAGCCGGTGCCGGGGATCGCGGCCGACGAGCTGTGGATCGACGTCGATCTCGCGGAACAGACCCTGAGCCTGATGCGCGGCGAAGAGGCGACGTTCGTGACCCTCGTCTCCACCGGGAGCTGGAAGGATCCCACCCCCACCGGGGTGTATCGCATCGAGGCCAAGAAGGCGCTCGACGACATGCGCTCGAGGGCCACCGACGAGGACGAATACTTCGTGGAGGCCGTCCCCTGGGCCCTGTACTTCGATGGCCGCTACGCCCTGCATGGCACCTACTGGCACAACCGATTCGGTCTGCGCACCAGCCACGGGTGCGTCAACCTGGCCCCACGCGACGCACGCAGGGTCTTCGAGGCCGTTCGTCCTGCACTCCCCCCGGGGTGGCTCCTGGTCTACGAGCACGCCGAGGACCTTGGAACACTCGTTCGCATTCGCCAGGGCGACGTACATCCCTCCGATCGCCGCGGTGAGCCTCGACGGCGCCACGCCTCCGACTACGGATGACCTGGTGCGCGCCCCGGCCGGCCACCACGGCGCTCAACCGCGGTCGGCCAATGGCGTGGGCACGATGTCGGCGACGTACCAGTCGCCCCATTCCAGCCGAAGATGCAAGGTGAGGGCGGTGCCCTCCAGCTCGGTCTGCACCCCGTGATTTCGTTCTGGACGTCGCGGCGGAACTCCGCGGGATCGGAGCGCGACGACGGCCCGCGGCTGATAGACACCCGGGACGATCTCGATCCGCTCGATCTCGATCTCGTTGCCAGCGATCTCTTCCAACATCTCCGCCAACGCGAACGTGCGCGCAGCGTCGATGCTCTGCAGGCGGAGCATGGCGGTCCGAATCGCCTGAGACTCCGGTTGTCGACCGAGCGAGCGGGCGATGAGATACGCCTGACCCAGCTCGTAGAAGAAGGACACGACCTGCGGCTCGGCCACCGACTCGTCGACGCCCAACGCCTCCCGAAACTCCTGCGTCCCGGTGCGAGAGACCACGTCCTCGAGCCGCTCGAAGGCTCCCGCGACATCGCCGTCGGCGGGCACCAGCGATTCGACCGCGGCCACGAACCCCTGCAAGACGGGCAAGCCCCCGTCTTCGACCCCACGCATGATGCCGTCCATCGCCGCCTCCCTGACCGCCCTCGCAT
>CAZYSW010000841.1:0-2154 GCA_964650105.1 uncultured Nannocystaceae bacterium | reverse complement strand
CCCGCCCTCGCGAAAGCTCTTTTGGGCCATCGCGTAGGCGAGCTCGATGCCGGCGCCGCCGTTGGTGGATCCGCCGGCGCTCAGCCGCTCGAGCGCGGCCAGGATCTCGCCGCGATCCGATCCGGGGGTGGGCGGCAGCACCAGGCCGGACGCCCCGGCGTAGACGACGATGGAGACGGTGTCCTCGGGGCGCAGGTTGTCCACCACGAGTCCCAGGGCTCTTTGGAGAAGAGGAAGCTTGTCGGGAGCGTTCATCGAGCCCGACACGTCGAGCAAGAACACGAGGTTGCGCGGGGGCACCTCGCTCTGATCGACGATCTTGCCCTGCAGGCCCACGTGGACCAGCAGGTGCTCGTCGTTCCAGGGACACGGGCCCACCTCGGAGGTCAGCGAAAACGGGTCGGACCCCACTGGGGCTTCGTAGTCGTAGTCGAAGTAGTTGATCATCTCCTCGATGCGCACCGCGTCGACCGGGGGCAGCGTGCCGTCGCGCAGAAACCTGCGGACGTTGCTGTAGGACGCGGTGTCGACGTCGATGGAGAAGGTGGAGCGGGGATCGTCGGCGACGGCGACGAAATCGTTCTCGGCGAGGTGCGCGTAGTCCTCGGCTCCGATCGACGGCGTCGCGGCGACGGCCCAATTCCCCGTCTTGCGCTTGCCCGCCTTCGCCTGCAGGTGTGCGCCGAGCGTGGCCGCGGCGCGGGCATTCGGTTCGTGGAAAGGCCCGCCGTCACGCGGCGCCGATCGGCGCGACGGCCTGGACTCGACGACCGGGGGAGCTTCCTGGGCGGTGCCGGTGCGAACGGCCTCCTCCTCCAGCGTCGTCTCGGCAGTGCTCGGCGGCGTGGCGGGACCGCGCGGTTGGGAGGTCGCGGGGGTGGCTTCGCGGTCGTCGGGGCTCGTCGCGGCGTCGACGGTGGCCGGTGGCGCGATCGCGAGCTCGTCTCGAACCGGCTCGGCACGACAGCCGAGCTGCGCGATCAGAAGGGTGGCGAGGGGAAGGATTCCGAGGGTCTCGAGGCGTCGCATCGTGGGGTCTCCGACCTGGGGCGCCGGGGGATGTCCGGCGCGGCGCTGGCAAACGGGCGACGCCGCAATTGGGGTCTCGCTTTTTTTGGGGCCGCGAGACAGCGCCTCGTGCGCAGACGGGTGCGTGTCGAGGGGGGGCCCGCGGCAGGCCGCCGCACGCCCGAGGCGAGCGAGCCCGGTCGATGGTGTTGCCCCTTGATCGCGCGGGTCGGGACGGATAACGCGGGGGGGTGGACGTCGGGCGGTCCCCAGCGAGCGCGCATGTCTTCGTGTTGGCGCTCGCTGGTTGCTCGCCGTCGGACGAGGGCGCCGAGGCACCGTCGCGCATGGCCGAGGCCACGGCCCCCCCGACGACGCCGGCGTCCGAGGCCGCCGACGATCCCCGGGCCTCGTCGGGCGCATCCGCGTCGACCGAGCCGAGCCGATCGCCGTACGTCGACTGGATCATCGTCGCGGACGAGGCCGCTCTCGCCTCGCTGGCCACGCGCGCCGTTGCGGCGCACAAACCCCTGCTCGTCGAGCTCCACGCGGACTGGTGCGTCCCCTGCAAGGACCTGCGGGATCGAACGCTGTCGGATCCCGAGGTCCGCCGCACCTTGGCCACCCGCTTCGTCGTGGCCCGCATCGACGTGACCGACGACACCCCCGCGATGCAGCGGTTGCGGACCCTGTTGCGCGTCCGGTCGCTCCCGGCGTTGCGCGCCTATGCGCCGGCTCCGGAGCTTCCGTCGGCGTTCGCCGCGAACGAGGCCGAGCCGAGTGTCTCCATCGACACGTTCGTGGAGCCGCGCGTGCTGCTGGAGGTGCTGGCTCCTCTCATCCGCCGGTGAAGCTGCTCGAGCGCGATCTGGCGATCGATCATGGCCTCGAACGCGGCCAGCAAGGAATCGAGCCCGGCCGTCGCCGGCTCGAGCACCTGCAACGCAGCGACGATGGCCTCGAGGGTGGAGAGTTGTTCGGGACGGCGAGCCCGGCGGATGCGGTAGCGGCCCGGCCGTGAGGGCACCAAACGAGCTCGCCGCAGCCGGTGCAGCTCCGGATTGTCGTGCCACAACCGACGCGATTGAGGCCACGTTCCATCGAGGACGACGAGGGTCTCGACCCTCGCGACGTCGTCGCGGACCT
>CAZYSW010000840.1:0-2155 GCA_964650105.1 uncultured Nannocystaceae bacterium | reverse complement strand
GGGTCTTGCCCAGCGGATCGTGACGCCGCTGCTTCCATCCCGACACCAGATCGGCCCCCGCGTCGATGCGTGCGACGAAGTCGGGGATCATCGCGGGGTCGTCTTGCAGGTCGGCGTCCAGCGTGAGCACGATCTGGCCGCGGACGCGGTCGAAGCCCGCCGCCAGGGCCGGGGACTTGCCGAAGTTGCGGCGGAAGTGGACGACCCCCACGTGGGGGTCGGCGGCGGCGAGGCTGTCGAGCTTTTCGGCCGAGCCGTCGCGGCTACCGTCGTCGATGAACAGGATCTCGTAGGGGCGCCCAGTGCGCTGGAGGCCGGCGGTCAGTTCCCGGTGGAGCTGGTCCAGCGATCCCTTTTCGTCGAAGACCGGGACGATGACCGAGATCTCCGGGCCGCCTGTGCCCTCGTGCATCCGCCGGAGGCTACCCAAAAAGCGTCGGGGAGTCAGCCGCAGCGCTCGGTCGCGTCCCGTCCACACGCGGGTGGGTCCCCGAGCCGACGACCGCAGCGTCATCGCCCCGCCGCAACGATTTTGCCCGCCGTACGGCCGCGGACGAGCCCCCTCGATGCGCTGGCGGAGCGACGGCCGATGGTCCATCATCGGCCGCGATGATCGCCGCCAGCTCCGGCGGCGCGGCAGCCTCCTCGCCCGACCGCGGGCGGACGACACGGCTCGCCCGCCTGCGGACCACCGTCTTGGGCGTGCTCGGCCTGGTCTGGGTGGTCCTCGGACCGTCGGCGTTCGCGAGCGCCGCGGCACCGGCGACCGCCGCCGCGACTTCGCGCCGTTCGGAGACGGCGGGGCCGGGCCGATGGCAGCGCGAGCTCGACCGCCGACGCGCGATCCTGGCCGCGCGTCGTGGAAGCGATCCCGGGGCCATCGTGGCCCTGCTCGGCATCTTGCCCGAGCTGTCGGGGGAGATCGATCCGGACGAGCTCTTCGAGCTGATCGACGAGGTCGCTCGTGACCCGCGGCGGCATCCGCTGGTGTCGGCCCACGCCCACGATCTCGCCTCGCGGATGATGGAGGCGCTCGGCGACGTGCGTGGAGCCCAGGCTCGCCTCGAAGCGCAGGGCTTCTTGCTCGGATGGCAGATCGTCGGGCCGTTCGACAATACCAAGCGCGCGGGCGAGACCCGGGCATTCGCGCCGGAGACAGAGCCGTACACCCCCGATCAGGAAATGTTCGGCAAGCTCAGCGGAGAGCCGCTGCAATGGCGGGTTCGGGACTACGAGGACATCCCCCGGGGCGCGTACGTGTCGTTCGACGATCTGCTGAGGCCGCGCGAGGAGGTGACGGCCTACGCGACGTGTTGGGTGAAGGTGCCCGAGGCCACCGACGCCGCCCTGCACATCGGCACGGGCGGCCCCTATGCCGTCTGGGTCGAGGATCGGGAGATCGGGCGCGGGAGCGCGTATCGAGCCGCGCATCCGCTGCAGGAGACCCATCCGTTGCGGCTGCGCGCGGGGTGGAATCGATTGCTGGTGAAGGTCAGCGCGCTCGAAGGCATGTGGGGCTTCCAGGCCCGCCTGAGCGCGCCCTCGGGGGCGCCGCTGGCCGGCCTGCAGACGAGCGCGGAGATGCCGGAAGGCTGGACGGCGGGCATCGTTCCTGCGCCGTTGCACCCTTCGCGGGTGGTGTCGCTGCGCACCGAGCTGGAGCGACGTTATCCGCTGGACGGCAAGCGCCGCGGGACCAAGACGGCGGGAACCGACCTCGTGGCGTTCTATCGCTACGTCCACCCCTTCGATCGCGACGACGAGACGGCCACCCGGGTGGCTCGCGCCGTGGACGAGCACGTGCGGACCAGTCGCTCCGCCTACATGCTGGCGCTGCTGGACCGCGATCCCTCCACCGCTTTGGTCGCGCTTCGCCGGGGGATCGAGCGCGCGCGCAAGGAAGGGTCGGAGAGCCAACCGCTGTTGGCCGAGATGCTCCTCGAGCTGGCGTGGCGGCAGCGCATGCTGGGCCTCGACGCGCGGTATCGCGAGCTGGTCGACGAGGCGCACCGCGTGGCGCCCGACGACCCGGTGGTGGAGCTCGCCCTCGTCGAGCGCAAGGCCGAGGCGGGCTACCAGTGGTGGGCGACGCACGAGTTGCAGGCCCTGGTCCGTCGCCATCCCGCTTCGGAGACCCTGCAGGCCGAGCTCGCCT
>CAZYSW010000839.1:0-2183 GCA_964650105.1 uncultured Nannocystaceae bacterium | reverse complement strand
CGCGTGCCCGATCCAGGCAGGCCCTCGCGCGGGCGTGGTGCCCCTGCACCAACGCGGCCCAACCGGCCCACGAAAGTGCCGTCGCGGCCGGGATGCCCCGATCGGGGAGGACGGCCCGGCGAGCTTCGTCCTCCGCCTGCACGGCTCGACCCGCGTCGACGAGCAGGCGCCATCGCAAGCCGAGCGCACGCAGGCGCACGTCGCCGTCGGCCGCCTCGAGCACGGAGGCCAACCGGGTGAGCGCGGCCTCGGTTCGCCCCAGTCGCTGCTCGGCGCGCGCCACCTCCAGGGCGCACACCGGCGCGGGTGGACCGAGGCGATCGAGATCGATCGCGCGCTGGGCCTGGCCGTCCGCCAGCAGAAATCGCAGTGCGGCGGCGCGGACCGTCGGCACGACGTGCATCGCTCCCCCCTGCTCCAACCACTCGACGAGGGCCTGGCCCGTACCGTCGCCGTGCAACGCTCCTCCGCGATCGTGCTGGGCCTGTACGGCGCGTTCGACGAGGTCGACGCGTTCGGTATCGAGGGCCAGGCCGAGACTCACCGGGCCGCCGTCGGATGCGGTTTCGAGGGCCAGCGCGCGTACGGCAGGACCCAGCGCTCGTCGTGCGTCCCCGACCGCCGCACGGTGGGGCGCCTCTCCGTCGTGCAGGTACGCGGGCAAGCGCCGGGCCGCGGTGGCGTCCGGACTCCAGTGCAGCCGCAGGACGGCGCGCGCGAGCGCGAGATCCATCGTCTCTCGCCCCGACGCCTTTGCGGCCTCGGCCACGATCCGCTCCAGCGTCGCGACGTCCGGCTCCTGCAGATCCGCAGCGGCACATGCCGCCACCGCTCGGACCGTCGCGGCAGGCCAGCCTCCCGTGACGGTGCGGAGGGCTCGACCGAAATCGGCCTCCCCTTCGACGATGCCGGCCAGCGCCGCGTCGAGCTCCGCCTTGGTCCAGGGACGAACGTCGAGCACCTCGATCCGGGCACCGTCACGCGCGTGTTCGCGCAGCAGCATCCCCACCCGCGTCGACACGGGAAGCACCAGCGTCGTCGCGGCCGAACGTGCCCCCAGCACCAGCGCGAGCGCCCGCCCCTGGGCGATCCTCGATTCGTCCTGCGGACCTCCGTCGGTCTCGGCGAGCGACCCGGGCCACGGCGGAGGCTCGTTGAATCCGACGACGCTCCCGATCTGCGATCGGGTGTCCCGACCCTCGATCCACGCCTCCATCCAGTCGCTCTCCGGACGACCGAGCAGGCGCCCCAGGCGGGCCGGATCGACCAGCCGCGCCCCGACCTCGCGGTGCTGCAACGCCTGGATCACCTCCTCGACGACGCGCCCGCGGCCCGCCCGCGACGGCCCGGCGATCGCCACGACGCGCGGTCGATCCGATCCGGAGAGCGCATCGACGGTGGCGTCGATGGCCACGCCGCGATACGGCCATCGCGGAGGCAACCAGTACACCACCGCCCGCGATAGCGATGGTCCCGCTCGACACGCGCGCGCCAACCCGCCCAGCGTCTCGACGAGTCGTGCGGGCGACTGCGGTCGCGCCCCGGGATCGGGCATCAGCAACCGCTCGAGGAACTGCACGACGGACCGAGGCACGCCCGGGGGAAGCAGCGCCGCCAATCGCCGCCGGACCGCGGCGCCGCTGCGCACCTCCAGCAACGCCTCCGGTCGACGCCACGGCGGCTCCCCCGCGAGGCGCCAACACAGGAGGCACCCCAGAGCGAAGCGGTCGGCCGCCGGACCCCCACCGCCCGCCAAGACCTCCGGGGCCAAGAAGCCGGGCGTTCCCGTCCCGAGGCGGCCGAGCTGTCCGAGGTCGACGAGGACGATGCCCCCCGTGGGGGTGACGACGACGTTGGCAGGCGAGACGTCGCCGTGGTGCGTCCCCGCCCCGTGGATCGCCCCCAGGGCGTGCGCGATCGCGAGCGCCTCCCCGACGGCGGTGGCCGAGTCGACCGGGCCCGGCTCGAGCGGCCGTCCCTCGACCCAGTCGGTCACCAACCACGAAGCCCCGTCCTCGGCTTCGACGAGCGCGCGCGGAGACGGCAGGTGAGGAGACGCCACCGAACGCAACACGGAGAACGCGTGCGCGACCTCGGCTCGCCGCCCGGCCTCGACGCGCTTGAGCACCACCCGCCCCCCCGTGTGCGCGTCCACGGCCGCGAATGCCCCCCCTTCGCTGCCG
>CAZYSW010000838.1:0-2188 GCA_964650105.1 uncultured Nannocystaceae bacterium | reverse complement strand
AGCACGGACGCCGGGCCCCTGCACCTGCCCCACTCGATCCTCGACGGCCTCGCGGCAAAGCTCCGCAAGGAACGCGGTCAACCCCCGCCCCCGGCCCCGGCTCCCCAGCCGCCCCCTCCACCCGAGGGCGACGACGCACCGCCCCAGGACCAGGAAGATCCCCTCGTCCTGCAGCCCTAGCCGGGCCTCGGAAACGTCGCGTCGGGTGAGAACGCTGTCCAGCGTCGGCGCGGGCGGAGGCGCGGGGCGATCGTTTCGGATGTCGAGCAACGCAAGGGGGCTCGAGGGGGCGGTGTCATCGCCTCGCGGGGCGCTCTTCCGCCCGCTGTCTGCAGAGTGGGCGTTTCGCGGGCGCCTCCGATCGCTTCGGGAACGCGCGTCGTCCCGACCACGGACCGCGTCCCGACCCCGGGCACGCGAGATCGACCGACCGCACGCGGCCCGCGGTACAACGCCGGCGTGAGCACCTGGGATCTCCGCAGCGACACGGTGACCCGACCGACCCCCGCGATGCGCAGGGCGATGGCCGAGGCCGAGGTGGGCGACGACTGCTACGGCGACGACCCGACCGTCAACGCCCTCGAGCAAAGGGTCGCGGCACTGCTCGGCAAGGAGGCCGCCGTCTTCTTGCCCACGGGGACGTTGGCCAACCAGCTCGCCGTGGCCACGCACACCCGGCCCGGCATGGCCGTGGCGTGCCATCCGGGCGCCCACGTCCGGATCCACGAGGACGCGTCGGCGGCGGCGCTCTCGGGCGTTCAGCTCATGCCCATCGGCACGCGCGAGGGCTACACCGTCGCCGACCTCGAAGCGCTGTGCGCCGAGGAAGCCTGCGGCTGGCCGCGCGTGGGGCTGGTCTGGCTGGAGAACACGCTCGGCGATGCCGGAGGTCGCCTCTGGCCGCTTCGCACCGACGAGATCGAACCTCGAGCCGAGCGCGACGCCCTGGAGGAGATCGGCGCCTGGGCGCGGGCGCAAGGCCGGCCCGTCCACCTCGATGGTGCGCGTCTGTGGAACGCCCACGTCGCGACGGGTCACTCCTTGGCCGCGTTCGCCGAGGTCGCCGACAGCGTCAGCGTGGCGATGAGCAAGGGCCTGGGCGCGCCGATGGGGTCGCTTCTGTGCGCAGATGCGGCCTTCGTCGCACGGGCCCGCAGTCGCAAGCACGCCTTCGGCGGCGG
The DNA here is from genome assembly GCA_964650105.1 of uncultured Nannocystaceae bacterium. Classification (GTDB taxonomy): domain Bacteria; phylum Myxococcota_A; class Polyangia; order Nannocystales; family Nannocystaceae; genus CAZYSW01. The sequence continues at coordinate 1,007 of CAZYSW010000838.1, read as the reverse complement.
CATGCGACAGGCCGGAATCGTCGCCGCCGCAGGGCTGCACGCGCTCGATCATCACGTGCAGCGGCTCGCCGACGACCACGCGCGGGCGCGACGGTTGGCCGAGGGCATCGCGAACCTGCGTTGCTGGACCGTCCGCCCCCCGGACACCAACATCGTCATCGCCCGCGTGGCGGACTCGGTGCCCGACGCAGAGTCCCTGTGCCGGCCCCTGCGCGAAGCCGGCGTCTTGTGTCACCCCAACCGCGCCCGCGAGGTTCGCTTCGTGGTGCACCTCGGAATCGACGACGCCGCGATCGATGCGATCGTGGCCACCATCGAGCGCGTGCACGGCTGACGCACGACGACGGCGAGGTGCCGGAGCACCGGACGCGAGAACGCCCGGCTCGCAAGAGTCCGGGCGTCTGGTTCCGGGCGCGGCGCGATGCCGCGACGGGTCACATGCGAACGGGATAGATGGCGCCCATCGAGGGGCTGCGGAACTTCTTGAACTGCGCCTTCTTCACCGCCGCAGCGACGCAGTTGCCGAGCGGCGTGGCCTGATGTTGCTCCTGGGCGGTCGCGGAGCTGACCGTGCCGGTCGCGCCGGAGATCGAGATACGCACCTTCACGGTCTCTCCCGGCTTCGCGCCGTGCTTGGGGCCACACGCCTTCGCGGCCGCCAGCACCCCGCTCATACCGTTCTTGATGTCGGTCTGGCTGAGCTTCTCGGGCAGGTTCGGATCGGTCGCCCCCGACGGCTTGTCGGTCTTGCTGCTGCTTCCGCTCGAACCGCCCTTGCACTTCTTGGGATCGAGGATGCACTCGACCGACGTGTCGGCGGGGCCGGACTTCGGCTCCGTCTTGGGCTTGTCGGGCTTGTCGGGCTGAGACCCGGCGTCGCTGGACGTCGACGGCTTCGTCGAGCCACTGGTGCCCTTGCGAGGCCGGTTCTTCTTCGAGCCCGAGGTGGTCTTTTCAGCACCCCCCTCACCGTCTTCGGCCACCGCAGCGTCGTCCTCTTCGTCGCC
>CAZYSW010000837.1:0-2202 GCA_964650105.1 uncultured Nannocystaceae bacterium | reverse complement strand
GCCGCAGTCGGAGACGGTGTGGCGCCAGGCCGACCGCTACGGTGTGCCACGGGTGTGCTTCGTCAACAAGCTCGACCGCGTGGGCGCGACCATGGACCTCACGGTTCGGATGCTGCGCGAGCGCCTGGGCGCGCACCCCATCGTGGTCCAACTCCCGATCGGGCTGGAGGCGGCCTTCGAGGGCGTCGTGGACCTGATGACCATGGAGACCGTCCGCTGGAGCGGCGAGTTGGGCGAGATCGTCGAGCGCGAGCCGCTGACCGACGAGGTCGACGCCACGCTGGCGGCGGCCGCCCGGGAAGGCCGGGCGGCGCTGGTCGAAGCGCTCGGCGAGGTCGACGAGGAGGTCATGGAGCTCTACCTCGGCGAGGCCGGGGTCGACGTCCCGACCGACGTCCTCAAGCGGGCGCTGCGTCGCGCCACCATCGCCAATCGAGCGGTCGCGGTGTTCTGCGGCTCCGCGCTGCGCAACAAGGGGGTCCAGACGCTCCTCGACGGCGTGGTCGACTACCTCCCCTCGCCATTGGACCTCCCCCCGGTCCGCGCCCATCGCCCCGACGCCGACCCCGACGACCCGTCCGCGGTGGTCCTGCGGCGGCCGTCGCCCACCGACCCCTTCTTGGCGCTCGCCTTCAAGGTGCTGTTCGACCCCCACCGTGGCCCGCTGGTCTTCTTCCGGGTCTACTCGGGCGAGCTCCGCCTCAAGGACGCCCTGTGGAACGTCACCAAGGGCCGTAAGGAGAAGGTCCAGCGGCTCTTGCAGGTGCACGCCAACAAGACCACCGAGATCGAGGAGGTCTCGGTGGGGGGCATCGTCGCCGCCGTCGGGCTCAAGTTCACCGCCACTGGCGACACCCTGGTGCTGGCCGACGACAAGGAGCGGGTGGTCCTGGCGGGCATGCAGATCCCCGAGCCGGTCATCTTCCGGTCGATCGAGCCCAAGACGGCCGCCGACCAGGGGGCGCTCGAAGAGGCGCTCGAACGCTTTCAGCGTGAGGATCCCAGCTTTACCGTGCGGGTCGACGCGGACTCGGGGCAGACCCTCATCGGGGGCCAGGGCGAGCTGCACCTCGACGTGCTCATCGACCGCATGCTCCGCGAGTACCGGCTCGAGGCGCACGTCGGCAAGCCGCAGGTCGCCTACCGCGAGACGATTTCCCGGTCCGTGACCAAGGCCTTGGAGTACGACCGCGAGATCGGCGGCAAGCGCCAGTACGCCAAGGTCGTGCTCACCCTCGCGCCCCGCGAGCGGGGCGCGGGCAACCTGTTCGAGGCCGCGCTGCCGCCGATGCCCGACGGCAAGCTGCGGCTGCAGCCCGCCTTCGTCTCGGCCGTGCGCGAGGGGGTCACCGACGCGATGACCCGCGGCAGCCTGCTCGGCTATCCAGTGGTCGACGTCGAGGTGCGGCTGATCGACGCCGCCGCGTCCGACACGGAGTCGAGCGAGTCGAGCTTCCGCGCCGCCGCCTCCATGGCGGCGATGGAGGGGTTCGAGGAGGGCGGTCCTCGACTGCTCGAGCCCATGATGGCGCTCGAGGTGGTCACGCCCGACGAGTTCACCGGCAACGTAGTGTCCGACCTCACGGGTCGTCGCGGGCGCCCCCTGGGGATGGGGCCCGCACCCGGCGCAGGGCTGGGTGGCTCGGGCGCTCAGATCGTCCGCGCCGAGGTGCCCTTGGCAGAGATGGTCGGATATGCTACCGCCTTGCGCTCCGCGACCTCGGGTCGTGCGAGCTACACGATGCAGTTCAGCCGCTACGAAGAGGTCGGCAGCGACCTCCAGGCTGACATCGTGAAAAGGCTGAGGGGTTACTGACGCGCCTGCGCGCAGGCAAGCGCCTTCGTCCAACCAATACTTCAACGCAACAACAGCCCGACAAACCAAGCCCACTGATTTCAGGCAGACGCCGAGAGGGTCACACCAAATGTCCAAGGAAAAGTTCGTTCGCGACAAGCCGCACGTGAACATCGGCACCATCGGTCACGTGGACCACGGGAAGACCACGTTGACGGCAGCGATCACCAGGGTGCTCGGTCTGCGAGGCTGGGCGCAGCCGATCGCCTTCGAACAGATCGACAAGGCGCCCGAGGAGCGCGAGCGCGGGATCACCATCTCGACCTCGCACGTGGAGTACGGCACCGAGAAGCGCCACTACGCGCACGTCGACTGCCCGGGGCACGCCGACTACATCAAGAACATGA
>CAZYSW010000836.1:0-2208 GCA_964650105.1 uncultured Nannocystaceae bacterium | reverse complement strand
CACCCGACCTCGTGTCGATCTACCTGGCCGATCATTTCGACCAGACCGCGGCCCTCTGCGAGTGGATCGTCCCGCGTCTGCACTTTTTGGAGTCTTGGGGAGACGCCCGGGCTTACGACGGGACCGTTTCCTTCGTGCAGCCACTCGTGGCACCGCTGCGCGCGGGCAAGACCGTCGACCAGATGTTGGCGGCGTTCCTCGACGCGCCTCTGGTCTCGGATCACCGCCTGCTCCGCGACCACTGGGGACGACGGTGGGGCGCGGACCTGGACGTCGCGTTGGAGGCGGCGCTGCGCCAGGGGTTCTTGCCCGGTTCCGCGTCGCCGATCTCGACCAGCGAGCCCCGCGAGCTGGAGTCCAGCGCGCTGATGACCCTGCTCGACCACGCGGGCTCGGAGCTCATGGAGGCCAGCTTCTTCTTGGACCCGGTGATGCACGATGGGCGCTTCTCCGCCAATCCGTGGCTGCAGGAGCTCCCCGAGCCGCAGACCAAGCTCACCTGGGGGAACGCGGTGCTCATGGGGCCGTCGCTCATGAGGGAGCTCGGCATCCAGAGCGGACGGGTGGTGGACGTCGCCGTGGACGACGAAACGATCACCGGGGTCGCCCTCCTCCTTCCCGGGATGGCCCCCAAGACGATCGGCTTGCATCTGGGCCATGGGCGTTCGGTCGGACCGGGGGGTGCGACGTTCGGGTTCGACGTCCATCGCCTTCGCCCCACCCGGCACACGGCCTTCGTCTCGGGGGTGACCGTCAACGTGCGCAACGAGGAGGAGAGTCTCGCGCGGACGCAAGAACACTACCGGATGCACGGCAGGGAAATCGCGAGACGTGCCACGCTCGCAGAGCTGCGGCGCCACCCGGACATCGTCGCGCACCTGCGCGGCCCGGTGGAGCACCTCTTCTTTCCGCCTCAAGGGGTTCACTCGCCGCAGTGGGGCATGGTGATCGATCAAACGGTCTGCCACGGATGCAGCGCTTGTGTGATCGCCTGCCAGGCCGAGAACAACATCCCGGTCGTGGGTCGGGCCGGGGTGCTCGATGGCCGCGAGATGCACTGGCTTCGGATCGATCGCTACTACGAGGGTGACCTCGAGGATCCTGCGTTTCTCGACCAGCCGATGCTGTGCCAGCATTGCGAGCGCGCTCCGTGCGAGTACGTGTGTCCGGTCAACGCGACGGTCCACGACCCGGACGGCCTGAACAACATGATCTACAACCGGTGCATCGGAACGCGGTTCTGCTCCAACAACTGCCCCTGGAAGGTTCGCCGCTTCAACTGGTTCGATTACGTGGATCGCACCTCCCGGACGATGCAAAAGAACCCGGACGTCACGGTCCGGGAGCGGGGCGTGATGGAGAAATGCACGTACTGCGTGCAGAGGATCCGTCGGGCGGAGATCGAGGCGCGGCGCGACGGTGCCCCGGTCTCCGGCATTCGGGTCGAGACGGCATGCCAGCAAGCGTGCCCGACCCGTGCGATCTCCTTCGGCGACCTCACCGATCCCCGCAGCGAGGTCTCGGCGTGGTGGAACCGGCCGCATCGATACGCGGTGCTCCACGAGACGGGCGCCCAGCCCCGGACCCAGTACCTGGTCAAGCTCGACAACCCCGTCGAGGAGGAGGCCTGAGCGGTGTCCCGAGAGCTCCTCATCGGCAACCCCACCGACACCGAGTTGTCCGACCAGCTCCTCGCTCCGGCGTGGAGGCCGGCGGGCGCGCTCTTCAAGATCGGGCTGGCGCTCACCGGCCTCGGCACGATCATGCTCGCCGTCCTCATCGGCTGGAGCGTCGGCACCGGGGTCGGTCTGTGGGGCAACAACATCCCGGTCGCATGGGGCTTTCCGATCATCAACTTCGTCTGGTGGATCGGAATCGGCCACGCCGGAACGTTCATCTCCGCGATCTTGCTCCTGCTCGAGCAGCCGTGGCGACAGTCGATCAACCGCTTCGCGGAGGCCATGACGCTGTTCGCGGTCATTCAGGCCGCCATCTTCCCGGTCCTCCACCTGGGGCGGGCATGGTTCGCGTACTGGATCTTTCCCTACCCGAGCACCATGGAGGTCTGGCCTCAGTTCAAGAGTGCCCTCCCCTGGGACGCCGCGGCCATCTCCACCTACTTCACGGTGTCCCTCCTGTTTTGGTATCTGGGCTTGATCCCGGACCTGGCGGGGATCCGCGATCGCGCCAAGAGCCGGCGACTGCGAC
>CAZYSW010000835.1:0-2210 GCA_964650105.1 uncultured Nannocystaceae bacterium | reverse complement strand
TATCGGCGGCGGACGAGGACGGCGGTAGGTTCGCCGACGCAGTGCACGAGCTCGATGAGCGGATCGGGTTGTGGTCTCGACTCGCCAGGGCAGACAGACTCGCGAACATCGGTCACTACGGCATCATACTCTGCGGCTTCGACGGCGGTGATCCGCTCTGGTCTCCTCTGCGCGGAAATGACCGCAGGTTGATCTACCTCAAGCCGCACAGCGAGGTGACCGCGGAAATAAGCAGGTGGGACAACGACCCGTCATCTCCTCGGTACGGCAAGCCCGAGATGTACAACGTAACCATCGGCTCCGGGCGCACGTCGGGCATAAGCGGCATCACCATGGGCGTCAGCACGATGGTCCGCGTCCACTGGACTCGCGTGATCCACATCGCCGAGAAGCCGCTCGACGACGACTCCATCGGTTTGCCTCGCCTCGAGCGCGTGTTCAACAGGCTGATGGACGTGGACAAGCTGCTCGGCTCGAGCGCCGAGATATTCTGGAACAACGCTGCCGGACTCTGGGCACTGAAGGCAGACCCGGAGCTGGAGTGGGACCCGGAGGACAAGAAGGAGCTGGAGGAGCAGCTACAGGAGATGTCGCACGGGCTGCGCAGGTGGCTGCGGCTTCGAGGCATCGAGCCGGAGAACATCGCTGCGTCAATCGCCGATCCTCGCAACTTCGTCGAGAGTCTGCTCGACGTGATCGCGGGTGCCACCGGCATTCCCAAGCGCATACTCGTCGGATCGGAGCGCGGAGAGCTTAGCTCGGAGCAGGACGAGAATAACTGGGCGGGCAGAGTCAATGAGCGACGCGCAACGCACGCGATACCTAACATCGTGCGTCCGCTGTTAGATATGCTTATCCTCCGCGGCGCTCTGCCGAAACCAGCCGGTGGGAGGTACAACGTCGAGTGGGAGGGGAGTGACTCTCTCGGCGAGGAGACGCGAGCGCGCATCGCTGACACTCGCGCGTCGGCGCTGCAGAAGTACATGAACACGCTGGGCGCTGAGGAGATAGTACCTCCTCGCGAGTTCAGGGCGATATGGCTCGGGCTGGAGCCGGAGCCCGATGCCGGATTCCTTCGTGGAATGGAAGACAGGCCGCTAGACGAGACCGACCCGGAAGTGATTGATGAGTTCGACCGAGCTCGCACGGAGGAGGTCGAGGAGCCCGTAGAGTCTCCGGGGGAACTGAACATACCCGCCGTCTCGGCTGTTCCCGACAACATCGCAGCGGCTGCGCTTAGCGGTCCTCAGATCGCGGCGATACGCGACATCGCGTTTGCAGTGGCCCTCGGGCAGCTGCCAGGCGACTCCGCAGTATCGCTGATCAAGGCGGGCTTCCCGTTCATCGACGACGCGGTGATCAACGGCATCATAGCTCCGCTCGTCGACTTCACGCCAGCGCAGCCAGTTACTCCCGAGCAAGCGGAGATGGCCGTGAACCGAGCACTTGACGCGGCGCTCAAGCTCGCGACGAACGCTAAGCCGCGTACTCTGTACGTGCGGCGCGATGTGCTCAATTGGCGGGAAATCGACACGTGGGCTCGCGAGCAGGGCATCGAGACCACGCTCGGAGCAGACATGCACGTGACCATTGCCTTCTCCCGAACACCGGTAGACTGGCTCAAGATCGGAGAGGCGCGGGCGCAGGAAGACAAGGGACAGTTGATTGTGCCGCCGGGCGGTCCGCGCCTAGTCGAGCGCCTAGGGCCGAACAAGGAGGCAGTCGTGCTCATGTTCTCGAACTCGGAGCTGGCGTGGCGGCACGAGGACATCAAGCGATGCGGAGCATCGTGGGATTGGCCCGACTACCAGCCGCACATCACCATTACCTATGACTCTGCGAATATCGACGTGTCGAAGCTCGAGCCGTTCCGCGGCGAGATCAGGCTAGGCCCCGAGATATTCGAGGAGATCGATGAAGACTGGAAGGCCAAGGTAGAGGAGCAATGAGCGTAGCGAGGTGGCACAACGAGAAGAAGCGTCTCTCGCTTCGCGAGCAGGTCAACTTGCTGTGTCTGAAGCGGCTCGGGAGGCGTCCTGACCTCGACAGACCAAGCGGATACAACGACATCATACAGTGGCTCAAGCTCAACGATCAGACTCCGGATCACGTCGTTGCCTGCGACAAGTACGCGGTGCGCGAGCTCGTTGCTCGAGACTTCGGAGAGTCGGTGCTGAACCACTGCTACTACGTTGCTGACAGCGTGCTGC
>CAZYSW010000834.1:0-2215 GCA_964650105.1 uncultured Nannocystaceae bacterium | reverse complement strand
CTTCGATCGCGCGCACCGCAATCACCTCCACGTCGACCTCGCCCGCTACCGGGTCGACGGCAGCCGGGGCCCGTAGCTCCCCTGGCGCGAGACCCCGCGGGAGGCGCGATGTCGTGCGTGACGTAGAACGCCGCCAGCAAGGCGCGAGACCCCGCAGGGTGGGAGACGTCGCGCAACGTGCGAACACCGCGGCCGCGGCAGCAGGGGCGAGACCGAAGGAAGACCGGGCGTGCTCGGGGCGTCGAGCAACGCAGCCGGCATGGGCGGAGTCGATGTCGTTCTCGCGGGCAGGCTCGCGACATCCTGCTAGTCCCGCGGAGGAAGCTCGAGGCCGCCCGTGAAATGACGAGGCTGGTCTCCGTGATAAATGCGCGTGCGATGAACGTACACGTCGAGGATGTCTCGCATGTTCGTCTTCAACGCCTCGCACCACTGCGCGTGATCGGGCCACGCCTCGGCCATGGCGCGAAGCTCCTCGCAGCTCGCGTTGCCTCCCAGTGGTGAGCGCTCCGGCGCTCCCCTGCAGAAGCGTTCGTGCGCCGGCCATTCGTTCGCGGCGCGCTCGAGGTTCGTGCACCACGGGTCGTGCTTGCCGAAGGGATCGGCGATACCCCCCTCGGTGATGACCAGCGTGATGCGTGCGCCGGTCCCGTGCTCGCGCACCGCTTTCCAGCACCCGTCGGCCCACCCCTGGAAGCCGGCATCCTGGAAGATGTACTCACCGACCACGGGATTGCCCTCCAGCGCGATGTTGAGGAGCGCGATGCCACCAGCGCTGTGCCCCTCGGCGACGACCGGACGCCGCAATCGCCTGGGGTGTGCACCGAACTCCTCGATGAGGATCTCGAGAACCTCTTGGTGGAGCCGAGCGAACGAGTCGCGGTACTCGGCCGTACCGCCCGGACGCATCCACATGCGGTCGTAGGCCTTGTTCCACCAGCCGGTGAGCCCCGGCTCTCGTCGCTTGCCGGCACTGAAGGGGTACACCAGCACGACGTTGTAGTCGCGTTCGGCCTGGAGCTCGGCGGCGGCCTCCAAGGTCTGCTGAAGGCGGTTCCACCCCACCCAACGCTTCTTCGGTAGGCCGGCGCGCTTCTTTTCGACGTGCTCGCCGTAGGTGCCGTGAAAGTGATAGACGAGCTGGAAGTCGGCCGCGGCCTCGGCCCCGGGGGGCACGTGGATCAGGACGTCGCGGCCACCGTTGCCCTCCAGCCGACCCACCCACCAAAGCCCCGCGCGGGGGAGTTCGCCGACGATTTCGACGAGCCCGGGTTGGACACCCTCGCCGATCACGACCTTCGTCTCCGGCAGCACGGAGTCGGCGGCAGCGGGCTCGGGCTCGGGCGGATCCGACGGGCGTTTTGGGCCGGCCGGCGTGGGGGTGGCCGGGACGCGCGGGGCCTCGACGGGCGACGCGGGTTCGACCGGCTCGACGTCGGCCTGGCCGGAGGGAAGGCAACCGAGGATCACCGCCGCAGCGAGCGACAATCCCGCTGGCGGCCGCGTCGTTGCCCGGGTCGGAGCTCCCCGCACGTCCTGCAGCTTAGCAGGCCCCCGATCGCGGTTCGTGGGCGGCGTGGTGCCCCGTCAACCCTGCCCGCCGTACTTCTCCATGCACTTGGGGAGATACTCGTTGATCGACTTCTGGAGCTCCTCGGTGGTGGCGTCGAGCGCGTACTTCTGGCACATGGCGACCTTCGGATCGTTCATCTCGTTGCACTGCTTGCGCAGCATGCCGAGCTGGGTGGTGAGGGCCGCCTCCTCCACCTGAGAGTGGAACTTCTTCATGAAGCCCTTCTGCGCCTCGACCACCTGCTCACACGCGTCGGCTACCTTCTTGGGGATCTTGGCGTCGTCGGGGATGACCGTGATCTCGGCGATCTTCTGCGCGATCTCCTCTTGTTTGCGCTTCTCCTCCTCGGACTTGGCGAGGCGCTCCTTCTTGCGTGCCTCGAGACGAGCCTCGAGCTCGGCGTCCTCCTTGGCCTGATCGGCCGCTGCGGCGTTCGGCTGCGGTGCCGGGGTGCCGGAGTCGCAACCGGAAAGAGCGAGGGTGGACAGACCGGCGATGCCGAGGACAAAGACGAGCTTGCGGGCGGTCATGGGGATCGTGTGCGGTTCTACCACGACCGGGTGGTGCGATCAGCCGCGCCGGCCCCGTAGAACCCACGACGCCTCCACCCCATGAACTCCCGGGTCACCGTTCACGGGCGCC
>CAZYSW010000833.1:0-2219 GCA_964650105.1 uncultured Nannocystaceae bacterium | reverse complement strand
GCCCACCGCGAGCATCCACGGCGTATTGGTCGACGTGTTCGGCGTCGGCGTCCTCCTCATCGGGCGCAGCGGGGTCGGCAAGAGCGAGGCGGCGCTCGACCTGGTGCTCAAGGGACACCGGCTGGTGACAGACGACGTGGTCGAGGTGACCGTGCGCCCCCCGGACACCGTGTGGGGGGCCGCCACGGAGCTCCACCAGCACCACATGGAGATCCGCGGGATGGGCATCCTCAACATCACCCATCTTTTCGGTGTCGCGGCGGTCCGCGACAACAAGAAGATCGAGGTGGTGGTCGAGCTCTCGGAGGTCGACGAGGGCGATTACGATCGCCTGGGCACCGACCCGCAAGTGTGGCCGATCCTGGCCGTGGACGTTCCCCTGGTGCGCATGCCGCTGCGACCGGGTCGGAACATCGCCTCGCTCATCGAGGTGGTGGCGCGCAACCAGATCCTCAAGTATCGCGGGCACGATTCGGCCCGAGAATTTCAGGAGAAGGTCAACGCCCGCATCCGGGCCAACGTGCAAGGTGGCGAGGGGGCGCCCGAGCCGTTGCCCGGCTCGCCCAGTCAGGTCATCCCCATCACGGAGGTCGAGTAGCCGTGGAGCTGCTGGTCGTTTCCGGGCTGTCGGGAGGCGGCAAGTCCACGGCGCTGCGGGCCCTGGAGGACATCGGCTACTCGTGCGTCGACAACCTTCCGATCCCCCTGCTGCCCGAGCTGATCGCGTTGTCGCGTCGCGTGGACGACAGCCGCCCCATCGCGGTGGGGATCGATGCGCGCGAAGCCCAGTACCTGGAGCAGTTCCCGACCATCCGCGGGACGCTGCTGGAAGACGGCCACGCGGTCCACGTGGTCTTCGTCGAGGCCGCGCGAGACGTCCTGGTGCGCAGATACGCCGAGACGCGGCGGATGCATCCGATGGGAGAGCTGCCCGAGGCGATCGACCGGGAGCGCGACCTCCTGGCCCCGCTTCGAGAGCTGGCCGAACGTCCCATCGACACCTCGACGCTGACCGAACGGCAGCTCCGTCAGCTCATCCGGGATCGCTTCGGTAGCCGTGGGATCCTGCGTCTGGTGCTCACCTCGTTCGCGTTCCGAAACGGCGTGCCGAGCGAGGCGGACATCGTGATCGACTGCCGATTTCTGGACAATCCCCACGAGCACGACGAGCTGCGTCCGCTGTCGGGGCTGCACGAGCCCGTGTCCCGCCACGTGCTGGAACAGAGCGATGCCCTCACGCTGCTGGGGCACGTCGAAGCGCTGGTGCGGTTCACGGCGCCGCGTTCGGCCCGCGAGGGGCGCTCATACCTCACGGTCGCGCTGGGTTGCACCGGTGGCCAACACCGTTCGGTGGCCCTGGTCGAGGAGCTGAAGCGTCGTCTGGAGGTGTCCGGTCCGATCGGGGATCCCCCGGCGCGCCTGATCATTCGCCACCGGGACGTCGGAGGAGGGCGTCGGTGATGACGGCCGTCGGCGTCGCGATCGTCGGTCACGGTGACACCGCCAGCCGCATGCTCTCGGCTGCGCGGGGCATCGTTCCGGAAGGATCCCTCGGCGACGTCGTGGCGATCGACGCCGGAGAGGGGGAAACGCCTCGACTCAGTCGACAGCTGTGCGATGCCATCGAGCAACTCGATCGCGGGCGTGGCGTGGTGATGTTGGTCGACCTACTCGGGGCGAGCCCGTGTCAGTGTGTACGCAGAGAGGGCGCCGGGCACGAGGTCGTCGTGCTCTCGGGGCTCAACTTGGCCATGCTGCTCAAGCTGGCAGGACTCGACCGATCCAGGCTCGACGCGCACGCGGTGGCCGAAGCGTGCGCACAGTCCGGGCGGAAGGCGGTCTCGATCAGCTACGGTGGCGGCGAAGCAGGGGGAGAGAAAGGCGGATGACCAAAGTTGCCGGTGAGCACACGATCGTCAACGATTTGGGCCTTCATGCGCGCGCGGCGAGCAAGTTGGTCGGCTTGGCCAACAAGTACGACGCCGAGTGCTGGGTGGGGGGCGGAGGTCGTGAAGTGAACGCAAAGAGCATCCTGGGCGTTTTGATGCTCGCAGCGGGGAAGGGAACGACGATCACCCTTCGTTGCGAGGGACCCCAGGCGAACGAGGCTTATACCGCTCTGGCGGCTCTGGTCGACGAGGGCTTCGGAGAGATGTGACGAAGGGCGGCGACGAGGAGCGGCGCACGCAGGGGCGCCGACATCCGCCCCCCACCGAGCG
>CAZYSW010000832.1:1897-2225 GCA_964650105.1 uncultured Nannocystaceae bacterium | reverse complement strand
ACGCTCTCCTTGGTGGCGACGATGGCGCCGATCTCGGCGAGCTTCTGGGTCACCTTCGGGGTGACCGGGTTGTGCGTGAGCACGTTGTAGATCGTGACCGGCAGGCCGCCCTCGCGGTGGATGCGGTCGTAGAAGTCGATCATCCCGGCGAAGTTCGCCGACTGGTAGATCGGCGGCGTCACCATGACACCGCGGGCGCCGACCTCCTTGGCACCCTGAGCGCGGGCGACGGCCTCGCGCGTCGACGTGCTGATGATGCCCGTCATGATCGGCACCTTGCCCGCGACGTGCTCGACGGCGACGCGGGTCAGCTCGATGAGCTCCTCGC
>CAZYSW010000832.1:1042-1887 GCA_964650105.1 uncultured Nannocystaceae bacterium | reverse complement strand
TCCCGTGACCGGGAACTGCAGCTGATAGTCGATGTCCTCGCGGAAGGCCTCGACGTCGACCTCCCCGTCCGGGGTCATGGGCGTGTACAGGGGAGGGAAGATGCCGACGATCTCATCCTTCGTGAGCCCCGGAGCCGTCATGGGTGTGTGTCCTTTCGTGTGACGCTATCGGGAGATTATCGATAATCAACTCCGACAGCAAGTCTTCGGCGTGCCGGTTTCGGTGAAGTTCCGTTCGGAGGGCGCGGGGAGAGTAGGGACGGCTGCCGATCAGGGGCCGGGCGGGCAAGGCGAGGAATATCGACGATCCACCGAAGGTCTGTGCGGCAGTACTCCCCGAATGCGGGATGTCGCTCCACCGGGCACGGAGTCGAGAATGCGTCAATGGCATCCGACCTGACCCGAATCGTCGCTGCCGTCGTGGATCACCTCCGTCGCATCCCCGAGGTGATCCGCAGCAGCCAGAGCGCTCCGGCAACCCCGGCCGCGGAATCGACCCTGCCCGACGGCCTCCCCCGCTCGACTGGCTGGCAGCGGTTCCGGCGCAGCCGCCTCTTCGTGCCCGCCGCGGTTCTCGCCCCCGTCGTCGCGCTCGGCGGCACCGGTGCGGCCTACGGAGCCTGGGACGCGACCCGAGTCGACGTCCCGGACGTCGTCGGCGCCTCGCTGGGTGATGGCGTCGGGATCCTCGAAGAGGCGGGGCTGACCGTCTCCGAGACCGTGCTCCCCGATCCGGACCTGCACCCGAACTGCTTCGTCATCGCGGAGCAGTCCGTCCCCGCAGGGGACCGCGTGGTCGCGAAGGACACCGCCGTCGGCCTGGCAATAACTCCCGCCACGCGCGG
>CAZYSW010000832.1:0-1008 GCA_964650105.1 uncultured Nannocystaceae bacterium | reverse complement strand
CCTGAAGAATTTTCGGGAGGTCCCGAGGCGCTGGAGAGCGAGGCACTCGCCGAAGAGACCGGGTTCCGGTTCGATGCGACGTTGTCGCGACTGCGACACGACACCCTCGTCGCCCGCGACTCCTGGGTGGTGTGCGATCAGGACCTCGCCCCGCCGACGAGCGCTCAATCGATGGCAACCGTCGGGCTCGCGCTCGGCGTGCCCCTGACCACCGTTCCCCAGCCCACTGAGACCAAGCTCGGTGCGGTGCTCGAAGCCCTCACGACGACGCCCGATGGGTGCACCCTGCGACCGGAACTCGTCATGACCTCGACCGCGCACCCGGAGGCGATCGCGGGTGCCCGCGCCCCGGCCACGGAGGTCATGGCGGGGTGGACGGTCGCGGCGCTCACCCCGGCGCCCGGCCACGCCGTCCTCTGTGACGAGCACGTCGCGGTGCAGGTCGTGTGGCCGATGACCAAGATGCCGAAGCTCGTCGGCCGCTTCCACGCGCCGGGGGAACCGGGCGCCACCACCCCTGCGACCGAGGCCCTCAGGAAGGCGCGTATCGAACCCTCCTGCAGCGGCTTCGGCACCGTGACGAGCCAGTCGCCCGAGCCGGGCACGATCGTTCCCGTCGCCACCGCCGTGACCTGCAGTGCCGAGCTCATCATGCCGAAGATCACCGGTCTCAAGGTGAGTGCCGCCCGGAAGCGACTCGCTGCCGCAGGCATCACCGAGGTCGACGTGACGGGCAGCGGCACCGTCGTCCGGCAATTCCCCAAGGCAGGCGAGCGCGTGGATGACCTCGACGAGGTGGAGTTCACGGCCCGTCGGCCGAAGCCGAAGTCCAATCCGGTAACCCTCTCCTCGGGCGGCGGCGGATCGGCGTACTACAAGAACTGCACCGAGGCCCGGAAAGCCGGGGTGACTCCGATCTACCGGGGCCAGCCGGGTTACCGGCCGGCGCTCGATCGTGACAATGACGGGATCGCCTGCGAGTAGCGGGGCTGCGGGATTCGATTCGCG
>CAZYSW010000831.1:0-2227 GCA_964650105.1 uncultured Nannocystaceae bacterium | reverse complement strand
ATGCACGGGCGTCTCGAGAGCCAGCTCTTCGCGGATCCCTCGTTCGAAGCGCCCCGATCCGAGGGCCAGCCACGCGCCGACGGCCACTGACACGATCGCCAGGACCACGGAGAGCAAGATGGCGTGCCGAAGGCGACCCCCTCGGAAGGCTCGGGTCACGAAGGGAAGGCAGGCGGCGCGAAAACGGCTCGGTGGCATTTCGGAGCCTCGTCGGCAAGGGTGGGCGGCTAGTTCACCTGATCTTCGGAGAGTCGATTGTAAACGTCTTCGAGGCGGCTCCGCACGCGGCTCGCGGTGACCACCTCGACGCCCGCGGAGACCAGCTCGCGGAGGAGATGGGCCATGTCTCGGTCCCCGCCTCGCACTTGCACGGTGAACGCATACAGCCCGTCGACCGTTCCCTCGTGCTCGACGAGCGCGTGCCGGCGGGCGAGGATGGGCCGCGCGGTTTCGGCGCCGGACAGGACGCGGAGCTCGTACACGAAACGGCTCACCTCGTACCGTTCGATGATCTCGTCCACCGGCCCGCTGACGACCATGCGTCCGCGCTGCAAGATGGCGATCTGGTCGCACAGGTCGTCGAGCTCGCGCAGGATGTGGGAGGAGATGATCACCGTGACGCCCGTGGATCGGATGTCTGCCAAGATCGCGCGTAGATCGCTGCGCCCCCGAGGATCGAGCCCGTCCGCGGGCTCGTCGAGGATGAGCAGCGAAGGCTGATGCAGCATGCACCGACCGATGAGCAATCGCTGCCGCATGCCCTTGGACAGACCGCCGTTGGGTGTGTCGCGCTTGGGCGCGAGGCGAAACGTCTCCAGGACGTCCTCGATCGACCGCTCCAGCGCGGCGCCCTCGAGTCGGTAACACTGGCCGAAGAACCGGAGGTACTCGGCCGGCGTCATGTTCCGATACAGCGGGTTGCCGTCGCCGAGAAAGCCGATCCGCCGACGGATCTCGAGCTTGCGCTCGGGCGTGTCGATCGGCGCGCCGTCGTAGCGGACCCCGCCCTCGGTCGGCTCCATGACGGTCGCCACCATGCGCAACGCCGTGGATTTTCCCGCCCCGTTGGGCCCGATGAGGCCCAGGATGGTCCCGGGGGCGATCGTCAGATTCACGCCCCGAAGGGCCCAATCTCGACCATCGTAGGTCTTCCCCAGGTCCGCGAGCTCGACCAGCATTCGGGCCTCGCTACTGTAGCGCGGTCGGCAGGGCGGGTCCGCTCGGCATGGGGGCCCGGAGCACCCCGGGTGGACGTGGGAGCCCCGCGTGGCCTGCCAGCGGTCGAACGGCGTCGCGTGCGGGAATCCTGCATCGTTCGTGATCCGACGGTGGCCTCGATGACCAAGAACGCTAAAGTGGTTGACGTGGGGCAGTCCCGGGTCTCGAGCGGAGGGCGTGTGGCGCTCGGGGCGCTGCTGCTGGTGGGCTGTGCGAACGTCCGCTCGCGCTACGGGGACGTCGACGTGGTCCAGGGGTCGATGCATCGCGCCCTGTCTCGCGACGCGTCGATCGACCGAAGCTGTGAAGCCGTGGGTCTGATCGAGACCGACGTCGGCGAGGGCATGGGGTTCGTCATCGATCCCGACGGCTACCTGATCACCGCCCGGCACGTGGTCGAGGATGCCGACCACGTGATCGCGGTGACCTTCCCGTCCGCTCGCCCACCGCGTCGATACGAGGGCATCCAGATCGTCTACATCGATCCCGAGCGGGACCTCGCGCTCCTTCGGATCAACGGCGATGGACCCCTCCCGCACGCGCCGCTGGCGACCGGCAAGACGGTGCCCGTGACCCGTTATCTGCGCGCGCGAGACCCCATCGTCACGCTGCGCAAGTCGGAAGACGGCGGCGAGCTCGAGCGCCGCAACGGGAGCGTGAACGCCCTTGCGGTCTACAACCCGGCAGCGGGTCCGAACGCGTTCGTGGGGGTCACGACCGCGGTGCAACGCGGGCAGAGCGGTGGTCCCGTTCTCGATCGCTACGGCCGCGTGGTCGGAATCGTGACCTGGACTTGGCGCGACCGGGACGGCGGATTCGCGATTCCCATCGGCGACGTCCCACGCATGCTGCGAGAACGACCCCGCCTCGACGACGACAGCAGCAGGGCCTCTCGAGCCGAAGACCGCAGTCGCGAGTTCTTGTCCGCCCTCGGTCGTGGGTATGTCGAGAACGCTCGTCGCCTTACGTCTCCCAGCCATTCGAGGGCGGTCAGGTAGGCGTCTATGTA
>CAZYSW010000830.1:0-2234 GCA_964650105.1 uncultured Nannocystaceae bacterium | reverse complement strand
AAGGCCCCCGCCTTCGGTTTTCGTCGACAAGAACAGGTAGGCGGCGGCTGCGGCGTCAACCATGTCGTCGTGTTCGCCGTCGGGGAACACCTCCAACTCGTCGAGGAACGTGGAGGTCCAGGTCCCGGCCACGAGTTTCACGTCACCGGCGGCGGCCCGCGCAGCGAAAGGCTTCGCCCGTTCGATCTTCGAGCCCGACGACGGGTTGCCGTAGAACTGGTAGCCGGGGAGCACGACACGCCGGTAGTGGCCGATGACGGTCTTGCCGGACGAGCCGGGTTCCTGCTCCATCCCGATCGGCACGTGGCGACCGTCGAGTTCCGCCGCCTGGCGCACGGCCTGCTCCACCTCGTAGTCGTTGGCGCGGATGTGCACGAAATGCTTGATGATGAGGATGCCTTGCGGGGTGCGCCCGAGAAGGCACCCGGCTGTCCAGTCCGGGTCCTTGTCCGGGTCCTCGTCGGTGGCAGCGAGGTCCCACCACCGGACCCACCGGCAGTCGCTCGGGGCTTCAGGGATGATCTCGAACCAGGTCCGCTTGAACATCCTCCCGTCCGGCTTGATCTGCCAGTCGCCTTTGCGGAGTTGGAGTTTCGTGACGTGGTCGAGGTTGTCGAGGGACTGTTCGTAGTCGCTCGTGTTGAGGTACGGGTTGTCCTCGATCGTCGCCGGATGGAAGTGCGGGCGCGGAGCGGGGCCAGGTTCCGGGTACGTGCCGAGCGCTTTCACCTCGTCAGGGAGCGCAGCGTAGGTCGCCCGCGCTTTCTGCCAGTCCTCCCACGGTTTCACGAACCGCAGATACACCCAGTGGTGCCCGGGGCCACCGGGGTTCGTCGCACCGCGCATACGCAAAGGAACCCGCGAAAGCGGCGCACTCGGGTCGTCGACCTTGCGGAGACGGGAGAACAGGTAGCGGTACTGCTTCTCCTTGAACTGGGTCAACTCATCGAAGCCGACGAACTGGAACTCGGCACCCTGGTATTTGAGGTGGTCGTGGGTCTTGTCGATGTACGCGAACGAGATCGTCGCCCCACTGGGGAAGGTCCACTTGTGCTCGATCTCGCTCCAGCGCACACCTTCGGACTTCAACGGCGAGAACCACTCTCGCGCCCTGTCCATGAGGGCTCCAGGCTGCGCAAGGTCGGCGTAGGAACGCCGAAACAGGATCGCCGAGTAGCCGGGCACGTCGACGAACTGGAGCGCAGCCATGAGCAAGGCGTCGGATTTGCCGCCACCGGCAGCACCTCCGTAGAGCGCTTCGCGGTCAAAGTCGAGGAGGAACCGCGCCTGCTTCAAGTACGGCTGGTGGGGCGAGTAGGGGATGTCGAGGAGGCGCGCCATCGCGAGGCGCTTCGCGTTGTAGGCGTCCGGGTCGGGCTTGTGAGCGTAGGAGGTCACTGCTCACCCGTCTCGAACATGGCGAGGGCGTCCAACGCATTCATGGGACCGTCACGCTCTGCGCCAGGCGTGACATCGGCGTCACCGCGCAAGGTCACCCCGGATTTCTCTCCGGCTTGGAACAGGTGATGGTCGTCCCCGTCACCGGCTTCGAGTTCGAGCACTTCGCCAGCGAGAGACGTGAGGCCCTTCTCCTCCAACTTCTGCCACTCCTCGAACGCAGCGAGCGATCCGGGCATGTGGACATGAAGGTTGACGCCGTCGAAGGGCTGCCCTGGAGCGCCGGTGCTGCGGTCGATCTGCTGCTTGGTCGGGGCGTCGAGGCCGACCAACTTCGAGATCCGCTCGCGGTACTTCAGGTACGTGTCGGCAACCTTCGCGTAGACCTCCAGGTCGATCATGACCGGAGGCTGCTCGTCCATCTCATCCAACTTGGACCGCAAGTTCGCTGCCATCGACTCCAACTTGTCGAGTTCGGCGTAGCGGACATCGGCGATGGCTTCGGTGTTGCGGAGTTCGTTGAGCACAGCCCGTTTGACGCGCTCGGACGTGATGGGCTCGCCGCGCTCCTCGCTCATCTGTTGAGCGATCTCGACCCAGGTCTTGTTCAAGCGCCGCAGTTCGACGGCGCGCCGAGTGAAATCGAAGCGGGCGATCTCCTTCGCGATGCGGCGCTGAATGAACTCGCGCTTCTCCTCGGCGGTGTAGCGGCGTCGTGCGTGCTGACGCTTCGACTTGCGTGTCCCTGGTCGACGTCCCGGCCCTGAGGCGTCACCGACGCGACTGTCGCGGTTCACGACGTCAGCCGGGGGTCGCTGAGCGGACTGGGCATGGCT